>JAADIO010000044.1 GCA_013151235.1 Deltaproteobacteria bacterium
GCCAGGCTCTCCACATATTCAGGGGAGTCTTCCCCCTTGATCGTGAACTCCTGTCCGAAGATTTTCACATTTACCTGGGTTGCCATACTCCATCCCCTCCCACCGGCATCCGCCTAATCCCTTCCAAAGAGATCCCGCTGAACCTGATCCGACCGTTTTTCCTTCAATTTGATCCCTTCCAGCTTTCTCAAGGCACTACGAACCTTCTTGCGGATCGTCATACGATCACTCTTCAGATATTTCAACTCCTCTTTCATCTTTTTCATTTTTACCGCGATTTCAGCGTCAACCTTTCCCTTCCCCGTCTCTTTGCGGAGAGCACCTTCGAGTTCACGAAGCCGACCTTTCAGTGCGATATTCTCCTCCCGCAATGCGGCAATCAACTGAACGGCCTCACGAATCTTATGATTCAGATTTTCTTGATTGGAATTCATAGCCCAAAACACTCAATTATTTCTTATGGTTACAATCTTTATCTATAATAAAACCTTAAAAGTAACATGTCAAGCTTTTTCCGGTTCAGGCCGCAACAAAACGAAATGAATCCCTTATGAATTTTTTGATGATCACTGTCTGTCGGAAAGAATGAAGAGGGGGGACTGTGAGATTTATCATCAAATAATGATGTCAATTACACTTTTCGTCGGACCGGAATCGGAGTCCCGGGGGGGGTCTTCCGTTTTGCTCTCTTTTTCATGCCTGTTTCTGCGCTTCTCACTTTTACGCCTCCTGATCACATTCGGAGGAGATTCCGTCGCAATATCCTCTTTTTGAATCCCCGTACCTTTTTTCGATGCCCTGGGAATTCCGTCTGTAACCGGGGGGGCTATACGCTGAATGTCAAAGGGATCGCTCATCTTTCAAACGCTTTCAGGCTCTGCTTTCAAGGGAACATCCACCAGCACATTCAGGGAAATGCCGGCCTGATCCTGGTGGATGACCTCTTTGATCCTGCGATGACTTTTATCATGAAGCAGGTCAATTCGATTCAAATTCTCAGAAGGATTCCCTGCCGGGTCCACAAAAATCCGTACAATGGGGGTCAGAAGATGATCCCGGTGGATCTCCGTCACCACACCGATCTCTCCCGAGGAGAGGATCACCACAGTCCCGACCGGGTAGATACCAATCCGGGCGATAAAACGCTCCACCAGACCGGGTTCGAAGTTACCTTTCGCCATTCGGTAAATACGAGCAATCGCTGCATAAGGCATAAGCTTCGTCTGATAGACCCGTTCGGTCGTCATCGCATCGTAGACATCGGCAATGGCTGCGATCTTTCCGAATTCGGAGATTTCCCTCCCCTTTAGTCCGCGGGGGTACCCCTTTCCGGAGACTCGTTCGTGATGTTCCAGAGCGACCTGCATGCTTTCCATATTCATCCCCGGAATCTCCCGGAGGAGTTCCACACTGAAGACGGGATGCCGCTGAATCATTTTCAGTTCCGCTGGATCGAGTTTGCCCGGCTTGTTCAAAATTTCCTTGTTCACCCGCGTCTTTCCCACATCATGAAAGAGGGCACCCACCCCAAGTTTTTTCAATTCACTCTGGGTATAGTGCAGGGCCTTCCCGAGAATCAGGGAAAAGGTCGAAACATTCACACAGTGCATAAAAGTATATTCATCAAAGTCCTGCAGTTTGGAAAGAATAAAGAGAACATCGGGATGATGGGTAATATGATCAATCATCCGGTCCACCACCTCTTCAGCGGATTCCAGATCGGGAGATCCTCCTTCGGCAATATCCCGGTAAACCCCTTTAACACATTCTACGGCATGCCGCTGCAGAGCCTTGGCAACCCGGATTTCCTCAGGATCAAAAATAGACGGAATCTCTTTCGCCTGTTTGCTCGAGGATTCCGACTCCCCCTTCTTTCCCGGGGCAGGAGCGAACTCCGGTGAAACAGTCGCAGACCCGGCCCAGTCGCCCTTCTCCGTATCAACGTACAAAACGTCCACGTGATACTTCCGGAGCTTTTCAACCTGTTGCGGAGACTGGATATGCTTTTTGAAGAAGGGGATCTCGATCCAGGAGCGGTCCACTTTTTCAACGTACATGCCGATTTGAAGGTCATTGATATGGATCTTTTTCAGCATTGCTCCGCACCTTAGTGGTCCTGTTCGCAAATACTGTGACGCACCGAGAGGATCGCAGGGTGGTCTCGTCAAGGCGCTCGACTGAGGCGTACCCCCTGTGGTACGGGGCAACTCAAATGCCACTGTATTTACGAATAGGGCCACTTAGAGGCCATGCTCACCCAGCAAAATTTGCAGGTTGAGAAAAATCAGCAGACGGTCTTCCAGTTTTGCCACCCCCTGAATGAATTCAATATTGTTGTCCGAACCGTTCTCGGCATCGGGGGGCGCCAGAATAAAGGTATTGGAGATATTCAACACCTCGGACATGGAATCGACCATCAAACCGACGTTCTTTCCCGACTCTTCCACCACCACGATCCTTGCTTCTTTCTTCAGTTCGATCGCTTCCATCCGGAACCGTCTCCGAAGGTCCATGACGGGAATGATCTTTCCCCGGAGATTGATGACACCCTTCAGATAATCCGGCGTATTGGGCACCCGGGTCATCTCCTGCACCCGGATAATCTCCTGCACCCGGAGAATATCAACGGCATATTCTTCCCGGCCCACATGAAAAGTCACTAATTGCAGCAGATTTTTCTCGGGTTCAACCTCCGACACCACCTCCGTGGCTGCTCCGTTCGTTTTGACTTCCATATCGTTCTCCAGCCCCTTCCGACATTTCATCCGAATATGTTCTTTTCTTCTTTGTAGTTCTTTTCAATCACCGGAATCAGCTCATCGAGTTGTGCGCCCGTGAAACCGAGGGTTTTCGCCGACTCCGAACCGTTCACATCGATGCCTTCCTCCGGTCCTTTGGTCCCGACCCCCAGGCGGTGGCAGATCATGTCGGCCAGATTGATGATCGCCGTCAGCGTCAGGATGTATTCATCCTCATCGGCCACCAACGTCGGGTTGTGATGGAACTGAACGGCCTTTTCCAGTTCGTCGGTCAGGTTCCACTTCTTGATCACCAACGCCCCCACCTCGGGATGGGTAAATCCGAAAAGATCCTGCTCCGCCTCCAGCGCCGTGATCCCCTCATTGTAGGTCCGCTCCATCACCGCATTATAGAGATCACGGTTACTGTTGTTCATAATCACCTTGCCGATATCGTGCATCAGACCGCAGACGAAGACATCATCGACCTTGCTGATCTTGGCCTCCTTCGCCAGGATATGGGAGGCAATCCCCATTCCCACCGAATGTTCCCAGAGCATTCGCTCCGTCAGGCCGAAACTCTTGTAGACCTCCTTTGTCGAGACGGCAATCACCAGACTCCGGATGGCGCTGTACCCGATGATCACAATGGCGGACTGTAGATTATTAATCGTCCGCAGACAACCATAGAAGGCGGAATTTGAAATTTTCAGAATTCGGGCCGTCAGGGCCGAGTCATCGGAGATGGTGCGGCAGATCATCGCTGAAGAGGTGTTGGGATCGGCAAGAAGTTTCATGACCTTATTGGCCACGTCGGGTACCGCCGGCAAATCACATGCGTCCATAATCACTTCTTCAATCGTCGCAGTCATAATACGTTCCTCCCTGGCAGAAGATCTCGTGGATCAGAAAATCCTTTTCTATGCTTCTTCCGATCCTGTTTACTGAACCTTGAACACCGACAGATCCTGCTCCATTTCCATGGCAAGGCGGCTCAGGTTCTCACAAGCCTTGCGAGACTCTTCCCCTTCGTTGGAAAATTCTCTGCCGAGTTGGGCGATTTCCTGGGTGTTCTCCGCAATCATCCCGGAGGTCTGAGCTTCCTCCTGAGCCGAGGTGGAAATCTGCTGTACCATCTCCTTGACCTGGACAACACCATTGAGCATCTGTTGCAGAAGCGCTTTGTTCTCCTGGGTTCTTGCCGTTCCTCCTTCCAGGAGTTCGATTCCCTCACAGAGCCTCACCACGGCATCTCCACTGACCTCCTGTATCTGTGAAATCATCTCCACGATTTCTTTCGTCGCCTTGGAAGTCCGTTCCGACAGTTTCCGGACCTCATCGGCCACCACGGCAAATCCTCTGCCCTGCTCGCCGGCATGTGCCGCCTCAATGGCTGCATTGAAGGCAAGAAGATGGGTCTGTTCCACGATGTCGTCGATCACCTTCGTGATGTTTCCGATCTCCAGGCTCTTCCGTGAAAGATCGGCACTCATCTCAGAGGCCCCCGTGAGTATCGTTCCAAGTTGATCCAGATTCGTCAGGACCTCTTCATTTTTTTCATTGCCCTCTCTGGAGTATTGCACCATCGCTTCCGCCGACGCCAACGATCGTTCGGCATATTGGGCCACCCCTTGGATCGAGTGGTTCATTTCTTCTACGGCCGTAGCAATTTCTTCGCCGCGGCGAGCCTGATCTTTCATTCTCTCCGTCATTTGTGTCGAGGTACTGGAGAGTTCCTCCGAGGCCGAGGCCAAGTGCGTGCTGCTATGGGCCACCCCCTCAATGAGAGAGCGAAGATTCTCCTGCAGCTTCATCATATCGTGATAGAGATCGCCCAACTCGTCATTGCTCTTGACCGCGTCAACATCCACACTGAAATCTCCGGCAGCCACGCTTTGCACCATCCGGGAGATACGCTGCAGGGGCGAGACAAGATTACGGAACAACAGAAAGGCCGCCCCCCAGGAGAGAGCAATCAGAGAAACCGCCATAAACAGCAGGGTCCTCTTAAAACTCCGTAGGACCTCCCAAAACTCCCCGCTCTCTACCGTTGTTCCGGGAAGCATTTCCGTCTGCTGCCGGAGCACCTGTTGATACCCGGTCTCCATTTTCCGAAGGTCCCGGACCGCCACTCCGCCCATCAGAAAAATCCCGACCGTGACCAAGGCCGCAGCGAGCGCAAGTTTATGACTGATTTTAATTCTCATACCCGGACTCCTTTTCGAAGACAGTCCCCTGTTTCCGCATAGACAGCCTGCGTGATCTCTTCCGCCAAGCGGTTCAACCGCACCCGGGCATCGACCACACCCGCCCGTTCCGCAGAACCGGGCATCCCATCCACTACGCAGCTTTCATGATCCTGTGCCATCGTCCGGCCGGAAAACTTTTTGATGCTTGCCATCCCTTCCCGGCCGTCGCATCCCATTCCGGTCAGGATAACCCCTAAAACTTTTTTTTGATAGATCCGGGAAATGGTTTTCATGGCCACATCCACAGAAGGACGAAAAAGAAGCCCCGCCGGTGAATCGGAGAGATGAATCACACAGGATTCCCCGGCCGGGCTTCTCACGGACAGATGGCAGCCTCCCGGTGCAACGAAGACCCTCCCGGAGACAACGGGGTCCCCTTCCTCCGCTTCCTTGACCGAAAGGCGGCTCATCGTATTTAATCGTTCCGCAAAAACCCGTGTAAATTCCTTCGGCATATGCTGCACAACGATCACCGCCGCTCCCAGGTTCTCCGGCAACAGCGGGATCACATCCTGCAATGCACTCGGACCGCCGGCG
>JAADIO010000045.1 GCA_013151235.1 Deltaproteobacteria bacterium
GGATATAACAACTTCCCAATCCCACATCATTTAAGGTGGGGCAGGAGTACTTTTTTTTCTTGACAACTGTCAACCATATCAGCCTGTCGAAGGGCTTCGTGACTTTTTACGAGACCATCATTTTTAAAGGATCAGCATCGCATCCCCATAGGAATAAAAACGGTACTTCTTTTCAATGGCCTCCCGGTAGGCCTCATCGACCCGCTCTTTCCCGGCAAAGGCCGATACCAGCACGAGGAGGGTGGAGCGGGGAAGATGAAAGTTGGTCATTAACCCGTCTATGGCCCGGAAACCGTACCCCGGCAGAATAAAGAGATCCGTCTTCGCCGTACCGGCGCGGACCTCTCCTTCCTCCCCGACGGCCGATTCCAGGGCTCGCGTCGTCGTCGTCCCGACGGCAATCACTCGCCGATTCTCTCTGCGCGCACGATGAATCATGCTCGCCGTTTCGTCACCGATGGTATACCATTCGGAATCCATCCGATGCGTCCGGATGTCCTCCACCTGGACCGGCTTGAAGGTCCCGTAGCCGACATGGAGGGTCACAAAAGCCGTCTCCATCCCCGCGTCCCGGAGACGGGCAAGGAGACGCTCCGTAAAGTGAAGCCCTGCCGTCGGGGCCGCCACGGCGCCCGGCCGTTTCGCATAGACCGTCTGATACCGATCCCGGTCCGCATCGGCATTGACTCCGTCTCCATTTCGATGGATATAGGGCGGCAGCGGAACCGTTCCATACCGTTCCAGATAATCGAACAGAACGCGGGGGACCTCAAAACGGACAAGCCGTTTCCCTTCCCCGGAGATCTCTTCCACCACGCAGCTGCCCTCCCCCGGCAGGAGGATCCGGGTCCCTACCGAGACCTTCCCCCGAGTCAGAACCTCCCAAAGATTCTCTCCGAGATCCCGAAGGAGAAAGATCTCGATCCGCCCGCCCGTCTCCTTCTTTCCGATCAGGCGTGCCGGAAAGACCCGTGTATCATTCAGAACCAACAGGTCCCCCCGCCGGAGAATTGCCGGAAGGTCAAAGACATTCCGGTGCGACACGCCGCCCCCGGACCGGTCGAGAACCATCAGACGGGCATGATCCCGCCTGGTCTTCGGCTCCTGTGCAATACGGTCTTCGTCAAGAAGATAATCATAACTGGACAATCGAAAATCGGACAAGAAGACCTCATTCAAGTAACGAGAAAACATGTTTCCTTATTTCCCGGGACGCAGCCGGTAGCGTTCCATCTCGCTGTAGATGCAGCCGCAATAGGGCTGGCGATACATCCCCAACTTCCGGGACCGGTCGGCTCCCTCTTTCCATCCCGGACGAAAATCTTCGTAAATAAACGGGACCCCTGCCTTCTCCCCCGCCTCCTCAGCGATTTGCCGGATCAGGTCATGCTTCTGATAAATACTGTAGAGAAGCGTCGTGGAAAAACCGTCAAAGTTTCCCGCACGGGCCTCCTCTGCCGCAGAGGCAAGCCTCATCCGGTAACAGTATCGACAACGGTCTTCTTCACGAAAAACCACTTCCCGGAGAAATTCCTTCAACTGATCATCCTCCCGCACCTTGAGGGGAAGGTCAATCGAATCGGCATAATCAACGAGAGTAGCCAGCCGCTTCTTCCACTCCCGGTAGGGATGGATGTTGGGGTTAAAAAAATACCCGGTGACCTCCCGATCCGCCCGGCGGAGCCGGTCGAGGGGATAAACCGAACAGGGCCCGCAGCAGATATGAAGAAGAAGTTTCAAAACATTTCTCCCTGGGCAAGCCCGTCCTGACCGGTCCGGCCCGGAGGATAAGGGACCCCGAAATGTTCATAGGCAATCCGGGTGGCCACCCGTCCCCGGGGAGTGCGTGCCAGGTATCCGTGCTGAATCAGGTAGGGCTCAAAAACATCTTCAATCGTGTCGCGCTCCTCCCCGATGGCCGCCGAAAGGGTGGAAATCCCGACCGGCCCCCCGTCGAACTTCTCGATCAATGTCCGGATCAGTTTCTGGTCCATATGGTCCAGCCCCAGGGGGTCCACATCAAGCTGGAGCAGGGCCCGGTCGGCAATCGTCCGGGTGATGATCCCGTCCCCCTCCACCTCGGCAAAATCCCGGACCCGCCGCAGGAGACGATTGGCGATCCGCGGTGTTCCCCTGGACCGCCGGGCGATTTCATAGCCCCCCTCCTCTTCGACCTTCACGGAAAGAAGCCGGGCGGAACGAATAACGATTCTCGTCAGGTCCTCGACCCCGTAGAAGTTGAGCCGATCGACCACCCCGAACCGGTCCCGAAGGGGCGACGTCAGAAGCCCGGCCCGGGTCGTCGCCCCCACCAGGGTGAAACGGGGAAGATCGAGTTTGATCACCCGGGCCGACGGCCCTTCGCCCAACATGATATCAAGCTGGAAATCCTCCATGGCCGGGTAGAGGAGTTCCTCCACCGTCCGGTTCAGCCGGTGGATCTCATCAACGAAGAGGACGTCCCGATCCTTGAGATTGGTCAGGACGGCCGCAAGATCCCCCGGACGTTCCAGGACCGGACCGGAAGTCGCCTTGATATTGACTCCCATCTCCGACGCAATAATATGAGAAAGAGTGGTTTTCCCCAACCCCGGAGGACCGTAAAGAAGGACATGATCCAGGGCCTCTCCCCGCCCCCGGGCCGCATCGACAAAAATCCGCAGATTCCTCTTCAGCTTCTCCTGCCCCACAAAATCCGTAAGAACGTTGGGCCGAAGACTCACATCAAGGGGAATCTCTTCCTCCTGCTTTTCCGGACTGATAATCCGATCTTCTTCCATAGCTTATGCCTTGATGGTCTCGTAAAAAGTCACGAAGCCCTTCGACCCTTCGGCCAGCTCAGGACAGGCCCTTCGGCTGGCTCAGGACAGGCCCTTCGATGCTTCGATAAACTCAGCACAGGCCCGCTCAGGGCGAACGGTGTAAGTTATTGATATTCCGTTCGTGTGGTTCGGCGAACTTCCGAGCATGGTGAGCTTGCCGAACCACATGCTCGGAAAATTTAATGGACCGTTCGTGGTGAGCTTGCCGAACCACATGCTCGGAAAATTTAATGGACCGTTCGTGGTGAGCCTGTCGAACCATGAACGGAATCCGGAAAACAACTCTTTACGACTTCATCATGCCTTGCTTCCCTCGCAAGAAACCATCAAGCCTTTGAGAGCGAACGAAGGGACTCACGAATCAATTCTTCGACGGAACGTCCTTCCTCTTCGGAAGCGAGACCCCGGATGATCTCGGCCACCTCTCCCCGCTTGTACCCTAAATGAATCAGGGCCGCCACTGCGTCCTTATAAGGACACTCCTCCAGCACCTCCCTGTTGGCGGTTCCACCCCCCTCTGTATCGAGGCCGGGAGGGACCTTGTCCTTCAGCTCCATACAGATCCGTTCCGCCGTTTTCCGCCCCACGCCGGGAATCCCGCTCAACCGTCCGACATCTTCGTCCAGAATCGCCGAGCGGAGACTTCCCGCATCCAACCCGGACAGAATGGCCAATGCCATTTTCGGTCCGATCTTGGAAACGGAAATGAGCAATTTGAAAAACTCCTTTTCCGAGGCGGTCAGAAATCCGAAGATCTGAATGGCATCTTCCCGGACATGGGTATGGGTCTTCAGGCGGACCGGTTCCCCGATCTCGGGCAACTGGTCATAGGTAGAAAGAGGAATGGAGACTTGATACCCCACGCCGCCCACATCAACAATAATCTCGGAAGGGACCTTCGACTCCAGCACCCCTTTGAGCTGTGCAATCATAATGAGTCATCCGGGTTATGTTATCGGGCCAGGACTTTCATTTTCAGATTCATCTCCCGGGAATGACTGTGGCAGATGGCCAGCGCCAGGGCATCGGAGGCATCATAGGGCTCGGGAAGTTCCGCGAGAGAGAGGAGGGCTTTGACCATATGTTGAACCTGGCTCTTTTCTGCCCGGCCGGAACCGGCCAGTGTCTTTTTGACCTCCGCCGGGGTGTACTCCACCACCTCCAGCCCCTGGTTGACCGCCGCCAGGATCGCCACTCCGCGGGCATGTCCAAGTTTCAGAGCAGACTGTACATTCCGGGCCACAAAGATGTTCTCAATTGAGACCACGTCCGGTCGATAGCGCTCCATGACAATTTTCAATTCACTGTAGATCCGTTTGAGACGGGAGGAAATGGGAGAAGAGGAAGAGGTCCGGACAACACCGCAGGCAAGATAGTGAAGGGAGGTCTGCTCTTCATGGATGATCCCGAACCCGGTCCGCACCGAACCGGGATCCACGCCCAGGATACGCACTCAGGCACCTACCCTCTCAATGACTTCATCATCAATATCGAAATTGGCATGGACGGCGTTCACATCATCGTTGTCTTCCAGCGCCGCCAAAAGCTTCAACATCTGTTCCGCCTCTTTGCCTTCCAGTCGGACCGTAGTACTCGGGATCTTCGTAATCTCGGTCAGGGACAATTCAAGTCCCGCCTCCTCCAGACTCTTTTTGACCGCCTCGAAATCACCCGGCTCCATCGTAATCTCAAAGGTGTCCCCGCCGGCCTGAACATCCTCGGCACCCGCCTCCAGGGCAAGCTCCATCAGACGGTCTTCGTCCACCTTCGTCTTTTCAACAGCGATCAACCCCCGTGTCTGGAACATCCAGGCCACACAGCCGTTTTCCCCCAGGTTCCCGTTATGTTTGGAAAAGATATGACGGACCTCGGCAACGGTCCGGTTCTTGTTGTCCGTCAGGGTCTCCACCAGCACGGCCACCCCGCCGGGTCCATATCCTTCATAAGTAAATTCTTCGTAACTGATGCCCGGAAGCTCGCCCGTTCCCTTCTGGATGGCCCGTTTAATATTATCGGCCGGCATATTGACATCCTTGGCCTTCATCACCACCGTCCGAAGCCGGGGATTCGCCGATAGATCTCCGCCGCCGATCCGGGCCGCCACGGTAATCTCCTTGATCAGTTTTGTAAAGACCTTCCCCCGCTTTGCATCTGTTGCCGATTTCTTATACTTGATCGTTGCCCATTTTGAATGGCCTGACATTCCGACTGCTCCTCTTGACAAACATTTCACACCACAAGCCCCGGCGGCACAGATGCACCCTCCGGTATTGATCCGGACGAACAATCCATACCATAACCGGGCGAGAAAAGTCAAGATCCGGCGATTTTTTTCAAAAGTCAGTTCGCCGACAAAAAAACGGCCGGTGGCACAACAAACCGATCATTCTTTGAATCAGGAAAAAAACTGTGCTATGATTCAATTAAAATTGATGCTCTCGTAAAAAGTCGTTTTCCGGATTCCGTTCATGGTTCGACAGGCTCACCACGAACGGAATATCAATCACTTACACCGTTCGCCCTGAGCGGGCCTGTCCTGAGCCGGCCGAAGGGCCTGTCCTGAGCCGGTCGAAGGGCTTCGTGACTTTTTACGACACCATCAAAATTGATCACTTTCCCGGCCAAAATTATGGTTCCCGAAAATAAATCCAGAATCCTTGTCGTTGACGATGACGAAAAATCGATCCTGGTTATCCGCGACCTTCTTGAATTCGAAGGATACCGGGTCTTTACTGCATCCAACGGCCGGGAGGCACTGGAGAAAATTGAGAAAACGGAGATGGACCTGGTCATCACCGACTTCCAGATGCCTGTGATGGACGGATTTGAACTTCTCCAGGCGATCAACCGGGGGTTTCCCGAACTGCCGGTCATCATGCTCACCGGCCAGTACCGGGAAGACATGGAGCGCGCGATCACCACCCTCAAGGAAGGTGCCTATGACTACATGCTCAAACCGGTCAACCTGACGAAACTTCGCAAATCGGTTTTTTCTACACTTCAGATCAGCCAGTCCAAACGGGAAAGCCGCGCCCTGACGGAAATTCTCGAGAAAACCCTGACCGAGCTGAACAAGAAGAGTGAAAAACTGGAAGAGCTGACCCGGATCCACAACGACCTGCTCAACATCATCTCCCAGGACCTCGAAGCCCCTCTAACGATCCTCACGGGGAGTTGCAAAATGCTTCTCAAGGAAGACGAGAAAACCATCCCGCCGAAATACAAGCAACTGATTGAACTGATCGGACGGCAGGGGGAAGACATTGAAGCCATTATCTCCGACCTCCTTGATCTGGCGGTCGTCGACACGGGACCGACGGAAATTCACAAAGTGGAGACGGGGCTTCAGAAGATCCTCGACAAGTGCCGCCGGAATCTCTACACCGTGGCCGAGAACAAGGGGATCACCATCGCAGTACAACCCCCCACGGGGCTCAAACCGGTCTATGCCGATGAGGCACGGATGAAACAGGTCTTCTTCAACCTGCTCCATCAGGCCATTCATCTGAGCAACCGGAACGGGGCCATCCGGGTCGGAATCATCCCCCTGGCCCGGGATCAAAGGGTGGAGATTCTCTTTCGGAGCAGCACAATCCTCCTCGACAGGATCCAGGAAATTTTTGAAGGAAAGGAAATCATCCCCGGGATCGACAAGCAGACCCGCTACCGCCTGAGTCACTGCCGGGAAATCATCGAACTCCACGAAGGAAAGATCTGGGTGGAAGAGGGAATCGAAGGGGAGACACTCTTTTGCGTGCAGATTCCGAATCTCTTCATGAAACGGGAAAAGGACTGAATTCCGAGGCACAAAGGGGCAAAGGATGAAGAAGAAAACGGGAAAGCCGACACAGCAAAAAAGTGATCACTAAAATACTTATCTTGAAACCTTGGCCCGAGGTTCCATCTCGATCACGTCAATCGGGCAGACATCAACACAGGCCCGACACCCCACACATTTCTCCGGATCAACCACATGAAGTTTCCCTGTCTCACCGGTAATCGCCTTCACGGGACAGACCTTGACACACTCCGTACAGCCGTCGCACTTCTCCCCGATCACCGCAAGAGGATGGAGACCCGCCAACTGATCCTCGATCACCTTCGTCGGGCACTTGGCCACACAGAGACCGCATTGCCGGCACTTCTCCGGAATCACCCGGGCCAGGAAGCGGTCCATCTCGATCGCCTCGAAGGGGCAGACCTTTTTGCAGAGGCTGCATCCGATACAGCCGACGGTACAGATCTTTTTCACCGCCGCCCCCTTGTCATGAGAGGAGCAAAGCACGGTCACCTTCTTGTGGATCGGAAGGAGCTGGATAATCTTCTTCGGACAGGCGGCCACGCAGTTGCCGCAGCTCGTACACTTCGATTCATCAATCACCGGCAGACCATCCGGGCTCATCGTAATCGCGTCAAAGGGACAGGCACGCATACAGGTCCCGAACCCGAGACAGCCGTATCCACAGGCCTTGCTTCCGCCCGCCACCAGCGCCGCCGCCCGACAGTCCGAAACACCATGGTAGGTATATTTTTCTTTCGCCGCTGCATGCCCCCCCTTGCAGAGAAGCCGCGCCACGACAGGATCCCTGGTCTCGGCCTCCACACCGAGGATCTTTGCGATCACCCCGGCCGTCTCACCTCCCCCGACCGGACAGCCGCTGATCGGAGCACTCCCTTTCACCATCGCCTCGGCCATACCGCTGCACCCGGGAAAACCGCACCCCCCGCAGTTCGCCCCCGGCAGGGCCTCTAAAATCGCCTCCTGCTTCGGGTCCACCTTCACGGCAAACTTTTTGGAAGCCACCCCCAGACCGAAGGCGGCCAGGACCCCCAGACCACCCAAACTCAATATTGCCTCAATCATTTTTGATCTTTTCCCCGTGACTCCCTGTGTTCCCCTTGGTTCGTCGCTTTCTGCTTTTGATCTTGTTCTTCTCTTCGCCCTTGGCGTTCTCTGCGAGAGATGGGGTTGGTTTTAAGATCCGCCTCTCGCCAAGCCCGCAAAGATCACGAAGCCGTCACTTCACCAGCCCCGAAAACCCCATGAACGCCAGCGACAGCAACCCCGCCGTCACCAGGGCGATCGGCATCCCCTTGAAGGTCTCCGGAACCCGGGCCAGGGCAATCCGTTCCCGCAGCCCTGCAAAAAGAACCAGCGCCAGGGTAAAACCAACTGCAGCTGAAAAACCGAAGACCGTGGTCTCAACAAAATTAAAATCCTTCTGCACGTTCAGAATCGCCACACCGAGGACGGCGCAGTTCGTCGTAATCAGAGGAAGAAAGATTCCGAGGGAACCGTAAAGAGCCGGGCTCGTTTTCTGGATCACCATCTCCACCAACTGCACCAGGGCGGCAATCACCAAGATGAAGGCAATCGTCTGAAGATACTCGATCCCGTAGGGAACAAGAATGTAGCGCTGAACGAGGAAAGTCACTACCGAGGCCACAGTCATCACGAAGATCACGGCCATCCCCATCCCGACCGCCGTCTCCACCTTCTTCGAGACCCCTAAAAAGGGGCAGATCCCCAAGAATCGGGCCAAAACAAAATTGTTGACCAGGACCGCCCCGATCACCAGTAGAAAGATCTCAAACATATCTCACTCCACACGATACATGATTTTCGACATAGTAGGGTTCGCGAAGAAAAATGTCAAGAGGGAATGAGCGCCTGCGCCCCGATTACCCCGGGGCGGTGGGCTTAGCAAAGGAATGCGGCAGGGAAAATGAATGTCGATGCTCGGCTTTGTGGAGGGACCCCGTTCCTCCCCTCCGGAGCGTTGGGTAAGACCCGCCCCGGCAGTTGCCCCCGATGTCATTCCGACCGGCTCTGGGGTCACGGTTTTGTAGAGAGGCTATTTGACGGTTTTTCCGTTCCCCTGTTGATAAGACGTTACCGGTGCAGTCTGTGCGGCTGCATCATCACCCTCCGGCCGGACAGCCATTTCCCCCGGATCCAGGCGCCAAAAGAGGAGATTCGATCCGCTCTTTCCCACCGGATTGCAACCGGCCGATAGCCTGCCGGTCGACGGCCCACCGGCCGATGGCCCACCGGCCTCTTCCCGCCCCGTGCCCGGCACTATTTGCGCAATCTGAGGCGAAACGCCCTGGCTTCTCTGTCCGATCTATGGAAAGGGGGTCTGCCGGCGGCCTTTGACACCCTGATCGATCGAGGACATATCCCTGTCTGCGTGCAACGCACAGGCAGGCCGCTCTGCCGGCCCATTGAATCCGCTTGTACGACTGATGGCGGGTCACCCTACCGGGGTTTGCCGGTGACAACCCCTTTTTTCTCATGGTACGGTCCATCAAACCATCAAAGAAAATAGGAACAGCGACCATTATATTCCTTTGCGTGGCCGCCCTCTCTTCTTTGCCATTGAATCTCGGCCAACGATCTTTCCAATCTTTCGAATAAATGCATCCCCACCGCAAGGACGTCCGGTAAGGGAATTTCTTCTGAGAGCACTCACCAACCGGTCATCCTCTCTTTCCATTAACTAACCACGCCAATCCTGAATTCTGGTTGTCAGATTGCAATCTCCCCACAAAACAAGATCCGTTTCACTTTTGATATGACTTTTCGCACTTGACCACTTGTAATTCTCGTAAAATCTCCATCTTCTTCAAATACCGTCTGACGGTAGTTGCCCCTCTGTGTCACATGATGCGGATATCCCTGGGCTACGGCTCTTGCTATTCTTGGCATGAGAAGGATGTATCATATTTCCAAAGCTGTCAATAAAAATGGTCGCTGTCCCTATTTTCTTGTGTATTTTCTTGAAGTCGTAAAAAGTCCGTTCGACCCTTCGACACGCTCAGGACGAACGGTGTAAGTCATTGATATTCCGTTCGTGTGGTTCGGCAAGCTTCCGAGCATGGTGAGCTTGCCGAACCACATGCTCGGAAAGCTTAATGGACCGTTCGTGGTGAGACATAATGGCTGACAGTTGGCAAAAAAGTGCCTGCCCCTTGCCAACGTGGGTTATGCTGGAAATTATTAACCCCGGC
>JAADIO010000046.1 GCA_013151235.1 Deltaproteobacteria bacterium
GTTGGAGCGGGTTTTTTCGGGCGCGATCATGGTGAAAGAAGGAGAGGCCCAGTACATCAAGAGCCCGTCGGATGTGGGAACAGGCAAGGCAAAGGATGAGAAGGCTCCCCTGTCCGAAATCATCGAAGTCCTCAACGAGCGATTCGGAACCAGATTCACGGAGGAGGACAGACTTTTCTTTCAGCAGATCAAGGAGAAGGCCTGCCGAAGCGAACAAATTGTCCGGACGGCAATGGCAAACCCACTCGACAAGTTCGAGCTGGGAATCCGCAAGCTCGTTGAAGGACTCATGATCGAACGTATGGCCGACAACGACAAGATCGTAACGAGATACATGGCGGATCCTGAGTTTCAGGGTTCAGCGTTTCCGATTCTCGCGCGGGAGATCTTCGACTCCATACGTTCTGCGGAAACCGGTGCTCCAACGGCGGAGAAGGCTGATGATGTTTCTTCCTGAAAACAAAGCTATTTCGGCTGTCCATAGAGGGACTCACTGTGGCAATGGATAAACATAATTTTTCCGAACTCGTAAAGGAAATCCGAAAGCATCTGGCCTTGAGTCAGGAGGATCTGGCCCGCGAGCTCGGAGTCAGCTTTGCTACCATTAACCGTTGGGAAAACAAGAGGGCCAAACCGTCGAAACTGGCGAAAGCGCAGTTTGACCGGTTTTTCGCCCGAATGGTTCAACGAGGAAAGCTGAAGGGTTTCGAAGGTGGACCTAAATAGGAAATATTCAGACTTGAGTTACGCCATCACCGCATTTGATATGCAAACGGGAATCGAACCCGCGCCTGTCGCGGCGTAGCGGAAAGCGAAGCCGGATCCATTCTCTGTTTGGGGATTACGGATTGCGCAGCAAACGGAATGCGAGCCGCAGGCGAGTCCCGAAGGGATGCCACTGCGAAGCAGGGTACAAAATGTGGAGAAAAACATTTCTCGCTCAGGGATGCGGAGAACGGTCCCGTCCAAGTGTTGCCGGACGATCACCTTACGTTTTGCATAGCTGTGTCCTCCTTTTCCGGCAGGCACATCAATTTGGAGCCCCCCTATCCAGCCATTCGTCGGCCCTGTGCTGACACACTGATCTTTTGCGTACTTGACATATATGTATTCATGATTTACCATACATACCTATGGTAATCAAGATTCGTCTAATGAATGGAGGAGGATAAAAAGAATGAAGGCAAAAGTTGCGGAACGAGGACAGGTGACTATTCCCAAAGTACTCCGCGATCGTCTGGGAATTCGGCCGGGTACGATGTTGGAATTTTGTGAGAAGTCCGGAAAGCTGATCGTTGTCAAGATGGAAGAGATGGACGTCGTCGATAAAGTGTATGGTTCTCTGAGTAGCGGCCGACGGTCCGATGATATACTGCGTGAGTTGCGAGGTGAATCATGATTACGGCCGTCGATACCAATATCCTTGTGGATGTTTTTGAGGCGGACCCGGATCATGGACCGGCATCCAGGGATGCATTGAAGCGTTGCCTGTTGGAAGGTTCCGTGGTTGCATGTGAGGTGGTATGGGCCGAGGTCGCCACCGCCTATGGAGCCTCATTGAAGAAAGTAACGAAAGTCTTTGAGAGTATCGGAATCACCTATTCTCCGATGACCCGGGAATCGGCTTTGGAGGCTGCGAAATTCTGGTATCGTTATCGGAAGAAGGGAGGGAGACGCACTCGTATTGCAGCGGACTTCCTGATCGGAGGCCATGCTTTGATTCAGTGTGACCGACTGCTTACCCGGGATAAAGGGTTTTATTCCGGAAACTTTCAATTGTTGAAATTGTTTGCCTGATCATGTTGCCCAAATCCTGCCCATAAAAGGTTGATGGTCTCGTAAAAAGTCATTCCCCGGGTTCCGTTCATGGTTCGACAGGCTTCCGAGTATGGTGCCGAATCGCACGAACAATGACTTACACCGCTCGCTCTGGGGGATTTCACGGAAAGCCGGTGTGATTCTTGACAGTTTCGGAGTTCTTGGGTATATTGATGATACATAGTCGTTTCAGCGGGCGGAAAAGATTTCATGATGGAAAACCTGATATGAGGTTTTCGGGCTGTCGCGCTGAGACGTCCGTTCCCCGGCACCCCCGATCGCGATGCAAAACGATTGCGGGTGCCGTTTTTGTCTCCCCATCAATATCGCTTTCTCCTTGTTTTTGAAGCAGTTAGCGAGGCCATTCTCCTTGACAGAGTTCCTCCGGATGTGCTAAATTTACAAATTCTTTTTCTAGTGTTGAAGGAATGCCATGCTTTCTCCATCCCTTGAGGAATTTGTTGAAAAATCGAGGTCCGGCAACCTGATCCCGGTCTATAAGGAGATCCTGGCCGACATGGAAACGCCGGTCTCCGCTTTTCGCAAGATCGACGACGGGGAGTATGCCTTTCTCCTGGAGAGTGTCGAAGGGGGCGAGAAGTGGGGGCGGTACAGCTTCCTCGGAAGCACTCCCTTTTCCGTTCTGAAAGGGAAAGGGGATCAGGTGCAGGTAATCCGTCAGGGGCGGGAGAAGACCTTTACCGTTTCCGACCCGATCGCTTTCGTGCAGGAAGAGATGGCACGTTTCCATCCGGTGGCCGATCCGGCCCTGCCCCGCTTCGTCGGGGGCGCCGTCGGCTACATCGGCTACGACATGGTCCGTTTTTTTGAGCCGATCCCGGAATTTCCCAAGGAGGATGCCGGTTTTCCCGATATGCTCCTCATGATCATGACCGACCTGCTGATCTTCGATAATCTGGAGAAGAAGATCCAGATTGTCTCGAATGTTTTTCTCCGGGAGGGCGAGGACCCGGAAGCGGCCTACCGGCAGGCCGAAGAACGGATCGACGGGATGATCGCCCGGCTCAATGTTCCCTGTGAAATCGTTAACCTGAGCCTGCCCCGGCCGGGGGAACTTCCGGTTCCGGAATCGAGCTTTACCCGGGAGCGGTTCCGTGAAGTGGTCGAACGGGCCAAGGAATATATCCTGGCCGGCGATATCATTCAGGTGGTCCTCTCCCAGCGTTTCCACTCGAAACTTGAGAACGATCCCTTCGACATCTATCGGGTACTCCGGACGGTGAATCCTTCTCCCTACATGTTTTTCCTGCACCTGGGGTCGATCCGGATCGTGGGGTCGTCGCCCGAGGTCCTCGTTCGTGTGGAAATGGGGCAGGTGGAGGTCCGTCCCATTGCCGGGACCCGGCCCCGGGGAAGAAACGACGCCGAGGATCAGGCCCTGATCGATGAATTGCTCGCCGACCCCAAGGAACGGGCGGAACATATCATGCTCGTCGACCTCGGGCGCAATGATGTGGGGCGGGTGGCGAAGACCGGGACGGTCAGGGTCAAGGAGTTGATGGTGATCGAAAAATATTCCCATGTCATGCACATCGTCTCCGACGTGGTCGGCGAACTGGCCGAGGGGAAGAATGCCTATGATGTGCTTCGGGCCTGTTTTCCGGCGGGGACCGTCTCCGGCGCCCCCAAGATCCGCGCCATGCAGATCATCGAGGAACTCGAACCGGTCCGGCGCGGCCCCTATGCGGGGGCGGTGGGGTATATCGGGTTTTCCGGGAACATGGATACCTGTATCACTATCCGGACGATGATCATCCGGGACGACGATCTCTATCTTCAGGCCGGCGCAGGGATAGTAGCCGATTCCGACCCGGAACGGGAGTATGTGGAGACACTGAACAAGGCCAAGGGGATGCTGAAGGCGATCGAGATTACGAGGCGGGGAATCAGGAATTAGAAAATAGAAATTGGAAACTGGGAATTGAAAAATAGAAACCGGGAACTGGAAAACGGGGATCCGGAATCAGTAAATGGTCATAGGGACAGGGTCCCGATGAGGTCGGATCGGCGTCGGCCGACCGAGGATGACCGGGGGCAGTCATTATGTTGTTTATGATTGATAACTACGATTCCTTTACGTATAACCTCGTTCAGTATCTCGGAGAGCTGGGCGAGGAACCGGTGGTCTACCGCAACGACCGGATCACCGTCGGGGAAATCGAAGCGATGAAGCCGGACCGTCTGGTGATTTCGCCCGGTCCCTGCACGCCGAAGGAAGCGGGAATCTCGGTTGAGGTGATCCGGCATTTTGCCGGGAAGCTTCCGATCCTCGGCGTCTGTCTGGGACACCAGTCGATCGGGGCCGCCTTCGGCGCCGAGATTGTCGGGGCGAAAAAACTGATGCACGGCAAGACCTCTCAGGTAAAACATGACGGGAAGGGGGTCTTCCGGGGGCTTCCAAATCCGTTTACGGCGACCCGTTATCATTCGCTGGTCATCGAGCGGGGAAGCCTTCCCGATGATCTTCTGGTGACCGCCGAGGCGGAGGACGGGGAGATTATGGGGATCCGGCATCGAAGCCTGCCCATCGAAGGGGTCCAGTTCCATCCGGAATCGATCCTCACTGAAGTGGGCCATGATCTTTTACGGAATTTTCTGCGGATAGGTTGAGGGGACTGTGCCGGGGCGACGAATCGTTGAATTTTCGCAGGGAGTATGATGATGATTGTCAATGCGATCAAGAAGATCGTCGAGAGGGAAGACCTGGATCGGGAGGCCTGTTACGGCGCCATGGACGATATCATGGGCGGGCGGGCGACGCCGGCCCAGATTGCATCGTTTATCACGGCCCTTAGGATGAAGGGGGAGACGGTGGAAGAGATCGCCGCCTGCGCCCGGGTGATGCGGGACCGGCTGATCCGGGTCGAGGTGGACCGTGAAGGGCTGGTCGACACCTGCGGGACCGGCGGAGACGGCGCCCGGACCTTCAACATCTCCACCACGGCGGCCTTCGTTGTCGCCGGGGCCGGGATCCCCGTGGCCAAACACGGGAACCGTTCCGTTTCGAGTAAGAGCGGGAGCGCCGATCTTTTTGCCGCCCTGGGAGTGAATATCGAAGCGGGTATCGATGTGGTGAAACGGTGTATCGCCGAGGCGGGGATCGGTTTTCTCTTTGCGCCCCTTCTCCACGGTGCGATGAAGCATGCCATCGGCCCCCGGAGGGAGATCGGGATCCGGACGGTCTTCAATATCCTGGGACCCCTGACCAATCCGGCGGGAGCGAAGCGGCAGGTGGTCGGGGTCTTCTCCGGTGAGCTGACGGAACCGATCTGTGAGGTCTTAAATGAACTCGGTTGTGAGCGGGCCTATGTGGTTCACGGTCATGACGGTCTGGACGAGATTACCGCGACCGGCGGAACACGAATTTCGGAGCTTAAAAACGGCAGGGTGTTGACCTTCGACCTCGATCCCGCCGACTACGGTTTTCCCTGCTGTCGTTCCGGGGATCTTAGGGGCGGGGATGCAAAGCTCAATGCCGGGATCACCCTGGCGATCCTGAACGGGGAGACCGGGCCGAAGCGGGATGTTACCCTGCTCAATGCTGCGGCGGCGATACACGTCGGGGGTGTTGGGAAGGATTTCGGCGAGGCCCTCGATGCCGCCCGGGAATCGATCGATTCGGGACGGGCCCTCAAATGCCTGGAGGAGATGAAACGGATCAGCAATGAGCCGGTCTGACTTTCCCTTCGTATATCCTGACTTATTTTTCTCCGGTATTTCCATGATCCGGCTGCACGAGGGAAGGAAAAACAAAAAGGGTTTGTAAGCCTTGATTCTGGATGATATAGTGGCGAAGGTTCGCGGGCGTCTTGCCGAAAGGAAGACGTTGACGCCGCTGCCGGTACTGCAGAGACAGGCGGAGGCGCAGCCGGGGTGTCTCGATTTTGCCGGGGCGATCGCGGGGAGAGAGAAGAAGACAATCCGGGTGATCGCGGAAGTGAAGAAGGCTTCTCCCTCCAAGGGAGTCATCCGGGAGAATTTCGATCCGGTTGGAATCGCCCGGGACTATGAACAGTCCGGTGCCGCGGCGGTCTCCGTCCTGACGGAAGAGGATTTTTTCCAGGGTCGTCCTGATTTTCTTTCTTCAATCCGGAAGGCCGTCTCCGTTCCGTTGCTGCGGAAGGATTTTATAATCGACCCCTACCAGGTCCGGGAGGCGCGGGCATTGGGGGCCGATGCCTTTCTCTTGATCGTGGCGCTTCTCGATAAGCAAAAACTTGAGGAGCTGATCCTGTTGGGACGAGAGATCGGTATGCAGGCGTTGGTGGAGGTCCACTCCGGGGAGGAACTGGACCGGGCGCTGGACACTTCTGCCGGGATCATCGGGATCAACAACCGGGACCTTGCGACCTTTGCCACCGACCTGGAAACCACCTTCCGGCTGCGTGAACGGATCGGTGCGGACCGGATCGTCGTCAGCGAAAGCGGGATCCGGGAGGCTGCGGATCTTGTCCGTCTTCAGAAGGCGGGTGTCGATGCCGTGCTGGTGGGGGAAACGCTGATGCGAGCTCCGCGTCCCGGGGAACAATTGCAGGCCCTTCTTCCGAAAGGACCGGCGGCATGAGGACCCGGATCAAGATCTGCGGGATTACGAATCTCGACGACGCTCTTTTTGCCGTGGAGGCCGGCGCCGATGCCCTGGGATTTGTCTTTCATTCCGGAAGTCCGCGGCGGATCGATGCGGAGAGCGTCCGGGCGATTGTTCGTCATCTTCCTCCCTTTGCGACGGTGGTCGGGGTTTTCGTGGACGAGAAGATCGAGACCGTCCGGGAGATCGCAAGGTATTGTGATCTCGATCTCTGCCAGTTACATGGGGATGAATCGCCGGAGTTCTGCGAATGGTGTGAGCGACGCGTGATCAAGGCCTTCCGGATCCGGGACCGCTCGTTTCTGGAGGAGATGAAACGTTACGACGTGTCGGGGTTTCTTCTGGATGCCTGGCATCCGGACCGGTACGGGGGGACGGGAGAGGCCGCCGACCGGACCCTGGCGCAGGAAGCCGCCGGGAAGGAGAGGGTGATCCTGGCCGGGGGCTTGACGCCGGAGAACGTGGGCGAGGCGATTGCCCGGGTCCGCCCCTACGGGGTGGATGTCAGCTCCGGCGTGGAGGTGTCACCGGGACAAAAGGATCGGGACAAGGTACGCCGTTTTATCGAAGCGGTGAATGAGATTGATGCCCGTATCTACGGGCCGGAGAATGCAGTATGAATTTGCCTGATGAGCGGGGACACTTTGAGGAGTTCGGTGGGAAGTACGTCCCCGAGACGCTGATGCCGGCGCTGGATGAGCTGGAACAGGAATACTGGCGGGCCCTCAAAGACCCGGAATTCAAAAAAGAATTTCAGGGCTATCTGCGGGAATATGTCGGGCGTCCCACGCCGCTTTATCTGGCGGAACGGCTGACGGAGCGTCTGCAGGGGGCCCGGATCTATCTGAAGCGGGAGGACCTGAACCATACCGGAGCGCATAAGATCAACAATGCCATCGGCCAGGTCCTGCTGGCCCGGCGGATGGGAAAGAAACGGATCATTGCCGAGACCGGCGCCGGACAGCACGGCGTGGCCACGGCCACGGCGGCGGCCATGTTCGGCCTGGAGTGCGAAGTCTTCATGGGGCAGGAGGATATCGAGCGGCAGGCGCTCAACGTCTTCCGGATGCGGCTCTTAGGGGCCCGCGTGACGCCGGTGACCTCCGGAACCTGTACCCTGAAAGATGCATGCAATGAAGCGATCCGGGACTGGGTCACGAACGTGGAGCATACCTATTACATTATCGGTTCCGTCGTCGGTCCCCATCCCTATCCGATGATCGTCCGGGACTTTCAATCGGTCATCGGGGAAGAGGCCCGGGAACAGATTCTGCAGAAGGAAGGTCGGCCGCCCGATCTCCTGGTCGCCTGTGTGGGCGGGGGAAGCAATGCCATCGGTCTGTTTCATGCATTTGTCGATGACCGTTTGGTACGTATGATCGGTGTGGAAGCGGCGGGACTCGGTCTTGAGGTGGAAAACATGCCGCCTCGATCCTGGGAGGCCAACGGGGTGTTCTCCACGGGAACATGAGCTTTCTGCTCCAGGATGAAAACGGGCAGGTGACCCCGGCCCATTCCATTTCCGCCGGGCTCGACTATCCCGGTGTCGGTCCGGAACACGCCTGGCTGCACACCACCGGCCGGGCCGAGTATGTGGCGATCACCGATGCGGAGGCGTTGGAAGGGTTTCAGCTCCTTTCCGAGACGGAAGGGATCATTCCCGCCCTGGAAAGCGCCCACGCCATCGCCTATCTGAAGAAACTGATCCCCGAGATTCCGAAGGATCGGATCGTGATTCTCAATCTCTCCGGGCGGGGAGACAAAGACGTTACGCAGGTCGCTGAGATTCTGAAGGGCGACCGGCCCGGTCGTGAAAAGGAAGGAAAATCGTGAGCAGGCTTGACGAAGTTTTTGAAAAAGCCGGAAGAGAAAACCGTGCGGCCCTGATGCCCTTTCTTACGGCCGGGGACCCGACCTTAGAGCATACCGGTCGATACATCCTGGAGATGGAGAAGAACGGCGCCGACATCGTGGAGTTGGGGATTCCCTTCTCCGATCCCCTGGCGGACGGTCCCACCATTCAGCGGTCCTCTCAACGGGCGTTGGCGGGTGGGGTGACCCTTCGGGCCATCCTTGAATTTGTCGGTGACCTGCGCCGGAAGACCTCTCTTCCGATTGTTCTGATGGGCTATTACAATCCGATCTTCCATTTCGGGGTGACCTCCTTTGTGGAGGCGGCAAAAGGTGCGGGGGCCGACGGTCTCATCGTGCCGGATCTTCCGCCGGAAGAGGCCGGGGAGTTGATCCCGGCGGCGAGAAAGGCGGATCTTGATACGGTCTTTCTCCTGGCGCCGACGAGTACGCCGGAACGGATCGGAAAGATTGCCGAAGTGAGCCGGGGGTTTATCTACTATGTTTCCCTGACGGGGGTGACCGGCGCCCGGACAACCCTTTCGACCGGGATTGAAAACGCCATTGCCCGAATCCGGGAAGTGACGGCCATGCCGGTCTGTATCGGATTCGGGATTTCTTCCCCCGGGCATGTGGAACGCGTTCGTGCCTGTGCCGACGGTGTGATCGTGGGGAGCGCCGTCGTGGGGCTGATCGAGAAGGCCGGCGGGGAGACCGGGGGGGTGGCCGAGGTCGGACGGTTTATTGCAAAGCTGAAGGCCGCGACCGTAAAAGGGGGATAAGGAGGCGATATGGATTCGGTGGAGCGAGGCATGGGAATCCGGGTGGGCGAAGAGGCGGAGGGGGATCTCTTCAGTCGTTACGGGGAAGTCGTTTCCCGGGGGACGGTCCTTTTCTATGAGGGAGACCCCGGGCGGGAGATGTATATCATCCTCTCGGGCAAGGTCCGTATTGCCAAAGAGGCTTCGGGTATGGAGAAGGTCCTGGTTGTTCTCGGCAAAGGGGAGTTCTTCGGAGAGATGGCGATTCTGAATAACAAGCCCCGCTCCGCCACTGCGACGGTGATTGAGGATTGCCGGATACTGATTATCGACCGGGAAACCTTTGAGACGATGATTCGAAGCAACGGAGAGATCGCCGTCCGGATCATCAAGAAACTGGCCGCCCGGTTGCAGGAGGCGGACAACCAGATTGAGAATCTTCTTCTCCGGGACAACATGAGCCGTCTTGTCAATCACCTCAAGCGGAAGGCCCGGGAGGCCGGGGCGCCGGCAACGGGGGAATACCGCATGCCCTTTCTTCCGGAGGACTTTGCCTCCGAAGCGGGGATCTCCGGTCATCATTTAGAGGATCTGCTGAAGAAACTGAGGTCGGCAAAAATTGTCCGGACCGGCAAAGAAGAGATTACCATTGTACAGATGGAAGTCCTGGAGCGGTTTTCAAGGTACCTGGAAATGAAGGATCAATTCTGCAATCTCACCTGATGGAGTCCCCCATGAAAATTGAGGTGCTCGGCTGTCATGGATCGGAGACGCCGTCGGCCAAGACCGTCGGATTCCTGGTGGAGGATCGGATCCTGCTGGAGGCGGGGACGGTTTCCTCCGTTTTGAGCCTCGACCGGCAGTTGGCGATTCACAGTGTGATTATCAGTCATCTTCATCTGGATCATATCAAGGGGCTTCCTTTTCTGGCGGACAATCTCATCGGAGAGCCGGGATCGGCCATCACGGTCTACGGGATTGATGAAGTGCTGGCGGGGCTGAAAACGCATCTCTTCAACGATACGATCTGGCCCGACTGTACACGGATCTCCAACGGGGATGTCTCGGTTCTCCGTTTTGAATCGCTTACGAAGCGGGCGACCACCCGCATCGGAGAGGTGGAGGTGACGCCGATTCCGGTGAACCACACGATTCCCTCCATCGGCCTGTTCCTGCGGAAAGGGGACCGCACCCTTCTTTATACGGGCGACACGGCGCCGACGGAAGAGATTTGGCGGATCGGGCGGCAAATGCCGGATCTGTCGGCCCTCCTCATCGAGGTTTCTTTCCCCGATGCCATGGAAAAGATCGCCCGGGTGAGCGGGCATATGACACCGTCCATGGCTGCGCGGGAGCTGGAAAAACTCGATCGGCCGGAGGTCCCCGTGTATGTTTTTCACATGAAGCCGAAATACGAAGCGGCCATCATTGCAGAGTTGCAGCAGCTCCTGGGGGGGGCGGTCGAGGTACTTCAGGAAGGGGCGGTGCTTCAGATCTGACGGGTGAGTCCCGCTTACGTTTCCTCCTTTTTTCCGGCAAATCTGACGCAAGGGATACCATGACGTGGTTCAAGAAAAAGAAGCTCAAAACGAGCATCCTGGACAAGAAGGTGGTCTCCTCCGAAGGATTGTGGGAGAAATGCCAGAATTGCCGGGAGATTATCTACAAAAAAGAGATCGAGAAGAATTTCCGCGTTTGTCCGAAATGCAACTATCATTTCCGGATCACCGCCGAAGAACGGATCCGGATCGTGGCCGACGCCGGAAGTTTTGAGGAGATGGATGCCGACCTGTCGTCGTCCGATCCCCTCCATTTCAAGGACTCGAAGAAGTACCGTGACCGGCTGAAAGAGGGAGAGAAACGAACCGGGAAAAAAGATGCCCTCCTCTTCGGTGATGCCCGGATTGAGGGGATGCCCGTGGTCCTGACGGTTTTTGATTTTGCGTTCATGGGCGGTAGCATGGGCTCCGTCGTGGGGGAGAAAATCGTCCGGGGGATGGAGCGTGCCCTGGACCGGGAAATGCCCTTCCTCTCCTTCTCCTCCTCCGGCGGGGCACGGATGCAGGAGGGGATCGTCTCCCTCATGCAGATGGCGAAGACGAGCGCCGCCGCTTCACGACTGGCGCAGGCCGGGATTCCTTTTATTTCCGTTCTGACCGATCCGACCTTCGGCGGCGTGACGGCGAGTTTCGCCATGTTGGGGGACATTATTATTGCCGAACCGCGGGCACTGATCGGGTTTGCCGGTCCCCGGGTGATCGAGCAGACCATCCGGGAGAAACTTCCCGCGGGGTTTCAGCGGGCCGAGTTTCTCCAGCAACATGGTATGGTCGATATGATTGTGGAACGGAAGGAATTGAAAAGGACCCTTGCCGGTCTGGTACGGATGCTCGCTCATGGACTTTGAGCAAGCGATGGCCGCATTGGAAGGCCTGGAACTGCATGGGATTGTCCTCGGCCTTGACCGGGTCCGGTTTCTGCTGGAGGCGTTGGGAAATCCACAGGAGACGTTTCCTTCCATCCATATCGCCGGGACCAACGGCAAAGGATCGACGGCCGTCTATCTTGATTCCGTTCTTCAACGGGCCGGTCTCCGGACCGGGCGTTATACCTCTCCCCATCTGCATCACTTCTCCGAACGGATCACGCTCTCCGGAGAGAAAGTCGCTCCCGAAGTTATTGCAGCCCGGACCGAGGAACTCCTTGAGATTGTCCGATCGGCAGGTCCCGATTTTCAACCGACCTATTTTGAAATGACGACGGCCATGGCCTTTGCCGTCTTTGCGGAGGCCGGGATCGATATCGCCGTGGTGGAAACCGGTCTGGGAGGACGGCTCGACGCGACCAATGTGATCCGCCCCGTCGTCTCCATCATTACGAATGTCGCCATGGAACATGCCGATTATCTCGGGGACTCCCTCGAGGCGATCGCCCGGGAAAAAGGGGGGATCATCAAAGAGGGCGGCGTGACGGTTACCGGCGTTCGGAACCCGAAGGTCCGGACGATCCTTGAGAAGATCAGTGACCGTCGAAGGGGGCGTCTGATCCGGCTCGGGGAGGAGATCCGGGTGGAGGATGTCGAGGTGCACCGGGAGGACGGGTCCCGGACATTTACCTTCCGGGGCGTCGACTCTTCCCGGGAGGGGCTGATCGTCGGGATGCGGGGGGAACATCAGGTCGTGAACGCCGCCGTGGCCCTGGGCGCTCTGGAGGTTCTGATTCGGCAGGGAGTGGACATCCCCGACAATGCCGTTCGGGAGGGGCTGCGGGAGGCATGCTGGCCGGGACGGCTGGAGACGGTCTCCGGGGATCCGTGGATCATGGTGGACGGCGCCCATAATCCCCATGCCGCCCGGGTGCTTCAGCAGGTCCTTGAAAACGATCTGGAGTATCATCGCCTGATCCTCGTGATCGGGATTCTTCAGGACAAGGATGTCCCGGCGATAGTCCTGCCCCTTCTTCCCTTGGCGGACCGGCTGGTCCTGACCCGGCCGCAGTACGACCGGGGAACGGATCCGGTGGTTCAGTTGGAAAAGATCGGCCGGTCCGGTCTGGAAGTAATGCTGGCTCCTTCGGTTCCGGAGGCCGTCGACGCGGCCCGGGCACTCTATGCACCGGGCGATCTGATCCTTGTTACCGGATCTCTCTATACCGTTGCGGAAGCCCGGGCCTTTCTCTTTTCGAATGCCTCCGCTTCCACAGGCCGGGATACCCAGGAGGAGGGTTAGGCGGCTTATGTGGAGATCTTTCCGCCCGTTTCAAGACGGTCTTGTCCGCAGAATTTTTCTTCTCTGGATTGCCTGCGTCGTTTGCCTGGTTTCAACAGACCTCCGGGCCGAATCCCGGAAGGAAGGGGAACGGGTTGCCATCGATGCCGACAGTTTCCATTTCGACCAGGAACGGAAACTTTTCGTTGCCCTCGGGAATGTGCATTTTCAAAGTGGTTCCATGAACATGACCTGCGATTATGCCGAATACTCCGATGAGACCGGGGAGTATACCGCTGTGGGAAATGTTGTTTTCAAGGATGACGAGGGGACGGTCCTCTGTGAACGTGTGGAAGGAAATGTCCTGACCCATCAGGCGAAGTTCTACCGGGCTGTTCTCGACAATGTGGTCAAGGAATATCTCCTCAAGGGGGACCGGATCGACAAGGTGGGTGAGGAGACTTATCGGGTGACAAAAGGTTCCATCTCGGAGTGCGGGAAGACGCATCCCCTCTGGGAGATCGGCGGGCGTCACATGCTGATTGAGAAGGGGGAGTACGTCCGGGTGAAACATATGACACTCCGGATCGGCGGGGTTCCTCTCTTTTATTCTCCCTATTTCCTCTATCCGCTCAAGACCACCCGGCAAAGCGGTTTTCTGCCTCCCCTCATCGGCGAGGGGGGACGAAATGGTTCCTCGGTGAAACTCGATTATTTTCAGGCCATCGACACGAACCGGGATGCGACCCTGACGTATGAGTATCTTGCCGACAACGGCAACCGGTTCGGACTCGAGTATCGCTATGCCCTTTCTCAAAAGATCCGGGGGGCCTTCTTCGGCAGATATATTCACGACCGGAACGCCGACCGGGAGGGGAGCCGGATCGGGATGAACGAGGACCGCTGGGAGACGGGATGGACGCACTACCATAATCTTGATGACCGTCTGTACGGCGGGATTTTTATGGATGTTTTCAGCGATGGTTTCTACCCGAGTGATTTTTCCCCTTCCTCCGAGGCGCGGGTGCGGAACAACGGTCAGTCGGACCTGACGGTGGTGAGACGGTGGGACGGGGCGAACGCTACGGCCGATTTCCGTTACTACCAGGAGTTGGGGACCCGTCACAAAACCACCTCACTGCAGAGCCTGCCGGAACTCCGTTATGACATTCCCGCACGCCGGGCGGGCCGGTCCAACTGGTTTTATTCCCTTGATACGAGTTTTATAAACTTCTATCGAAAGGACGGCTATCATACCGTTTTGAGCGATCGGATTTCATCGGATACTGAGACCCTCCAGCCGGTGACCTCCGATCAGAAGGCCAACCTGAAGATCCTGAAAAGTTCCGGTTTCGAAGATGCAACGGCTCTTCGGTATCAAGGGCTGAAGGGGGGGCGCCTGCACCTTGACCCAACCCTTTCGCTTCCCCTTGACCTGGCCTCTTTTGCCGTTTTGACCTCCTCCGTGGGGTATCAGGAGAATCTCTACAATCGGGGGGTGGCCAAGGATCATGCGGTTGATGAGGGAGTTCTCCATGCCCGGTTTGATCTTGATTCCCGCTTTTATCATGATTTTTCCTGGGGACGTACCGGGACCCTGCGGCATATCGTCGAACCGAAGATCTCCTATCTCTATCGACCGGAGAAGGGGGCGGCCGATATCCCCGTCTATGATGAACTCGATCGGATCGACCCGGTGAATGAAATTCATTTTTCTCTTTTCAATCGACTCCTGACGAGCCGGGAACCCGATCGAAAGAATGGAAAAGTTGAAGGGGACCCACCGGCCGACCGGCGGGAGATTGCGACACTGAAACTCGATGCCCTCTATAATCGCAGGCGGAGAGCGGATCGTTTGCAGACGCTGACGGGGGAATTCAATCTCAATCTTTCCGATTTGTACTATCTGGAGATCAACTCGATCTATGACTTCCCGGAACATGAGTTTGCGAGTCTGAATCTTGACTTCAAGTTTCATCTGCGGGATCTTTTTTCGCTGCAGGTGGGGCGCCGCTTCACGCGGCGGATCCCTATTGATACGAACCGCCCCACGGGAGGGGGGAGACTTCGGACGGTCGGCGGAAACGATGTGCTGTCCGGGTTGAAGAACGACGGGATTTCTTTCTGGACGGCGCATATGAACTGGACGCCGACGAAGGCTGTTTCCATGGGGTTGTCGGGGTATTTTAATGCACGGGAGAAGACCGGCGACGACACTTCCTTTCATCTTAGTTACGAAAAGAAGTGCTGGGGGCTCTCTCTTTCCGTCGATCGCTTTGACGATACGATCTTCAATGATCATACCGGCAAATACGAGATCAACCGTGTCAACGAGGTGTATCTTTATTTTACGATCAAGTCCGTCCGTCTGAAATTCTATGAAAATATCGCAGGAATTGGTAAAGTCCTGTGATCCCAAAGAGTTGAGTTGGTTTTCAGTTGATCCGGAAGGGGAAAAAGATTATGATAAAGTTTGATATATTTTCCCGTCATCCGGGAGGTCCTCTGAAAATACCGGAAGGAGAATGAATGTCCCGAATCGTGGTGACCGGCGGGGCCGGGTTCATCGGCAGCAATTTTATCCGTTACTGTCTTGAGACCCATCCCGACGATGAAGTGATCAATCTGGACCGGTTGACCTATGCCGGAAACCTGCTGAGTCTTGAGGATGTTGCGGGATCTGCGCGTTACCGCTTTGTCCGGGGCGATATCGCCGATGAGAAGATCGTCGACGAAATCTTTTCGGAGGGGGTGGACGGTGTCATTAATTTTGCGGCCGAATCCCACGTGGACCGAAGTATTGAAGACCCGACGATTTTTATCCGGAGTAATGTCCTCGGGACCCAGACCCTGCTGAACGGGATCCGGAAGTTTTCCATTCCCCGTTATCTTCAGGTCAGCACCGATGAGGTCTACGGTTCTCTCGGTCCCACGGGAAGTTTCCGGGAAGATACTCCGCTGTCACCGAACAGTCCCTATTCCGCCGGCAAGGCCGGTGCTGATCTCCTCGTCCGGGCGCATTTCGAGACCTACGGCATGCCGGTCCTCATCACTCGCTGTTCGAATAACTACGGCCCCTACCAGTTTCCGGAGAAGTTGATCCCGCTCTTCATCATGAATGCCATGGCGGACAAGCCGCTTCCCCTTTACGGGGACGGGTTGAATGTCCGGGACTGGATCCATGTCCTGGACCACTGCCGGGGAATTGATCAGGTCTTCCGGAAAGGGAGAGAAGGGGAAATTTATAATATCGGCGGGGGATGTGAAAAGAAGAATATTGAAATCACCCGGCTTATTCTTGAACTGCTCGGGAAACCGGAAGAGTTGATTGAATATGTGTCCGATCGTTTGGGGCACGACCGCCGCTACGCCATCGACAGCACGAAGATCCGGGAGGAATTAGGATGGGAGCCCCGATATTCCTTTGAAGAGGGGATTGCTGAAACCATTTCATGGTATCGGGAGCATCGTTCGTGGTTGAAAGAGATTGAAAGCGGACGGTACCGGGAACTGTCGGAGAAGATCGCGGAAGGTGGACTGCACCGATGAGACGGGTCGCTCTGATCGGGGCCGGGGGAATGCTCGGACGGGACCTGCGGAACCGGCTGGAGGGAAGCTATCTTTGTCTTCCTGTCGCAGGGCGGAAAGATCTCGACATTACCCGCCGGGAAGAAGTCCTGGAGTGGATCGGGAAGGCCCGTCCCGATCTGCTGATCAATGCAGCAGCTTATACCGATGTGGACGGTTGTGAGTCCCACCGGGAACGGGCCATGGCGGTGAACGGCGAAGCGCCGGGAAACCTGGCGGCCGGATGTGCCGAAGTCGGCGCCCGAATGATCCAGATCAGCACCGATTTTGTCTTCGACGGGACGCGGGAGGGCGCCTGTCGGGAGGAGGATCCGACGGCTCCGCTCTCGGTGTACGGTCTCTCCAAACTTTCCGGTGAGGAACATGTGGCCCGGAACCTGGAAGATCATCTGATTGTCCGGACCTCCTGGCTGTACGGCGCCGGTGGACGAAATTTTGTGGAGGCGATTCTGGCGCAGGCGGAAAAAGGGGGTCCCCTGCGTGTGGTGCGGGACCAGGTCGGGTCCCCGACCTATGTGCCGGATCTCTCCGGCGCGCTGTTGCGGCTTCTCCCGCTGGATGTCCGGGGGATTGTGCATGTTTCCAACAGCGGAAGTTGTTCCTGGTACGATTTCGCCCGGAAAATTCTGGCGCTTGCCGGTTTCCGGGATGTCCCGATCGAACCGATTCCGTCTGAGAGCCTGGATCGTCCGGCACGACGGCCGGCGAACTCCCTGCTCTCCTGTGAACGCTACCGGCGGATTACGGGGGAAGATCTCCGTTCCTGGGAAGATGGGCTGAAAAACTATCTGGATGAGAGAGGGGGAGGGGATGGATCAAAATAATGAAAATGAGACTGTCATCGGGCTGCTTCCCCTGGATCTGCCGCATCTTTCACAGGGCGCCCTTCGTATGCTGGCCGCCGATCCCGGGGTGGATCCGGTTCTGCTGAAGGAGATCCTGGTCCTCGGGAAGGAGGACCCGGATACGGTTCGTTGCCTGATCCGGAATCCGGCTTTGCCGGACAGTGCTTTTGAAAAAGTGATGGAAGATTTGAATGAGGAACTCCGGCAGGAGGTGGCGTTTCGCGGGAAGTCGTTGGCCCTTTATGAAGAGGGGAGTCTTCCTTCCACGGAACGGGCGAAGAAACAAAGGGGCGTGAAAGGGGCGGACGGAAAAAAGAGTATGCAGGCCCGGATCCAGCAGTTGACCATGGGGGACAAACTGGCCTACGCGCTAAAGGGGCCGAAAGAGGCCCGGACCATCCTGGTGCGGGATCCTAACCGGGAGATTGCCCTGACCGTGGTGAAAAACCCCAAGATCACCGAAGGAGAAGTGGAACTCTTTGCCGCCTCGACCAATGTCTGCGAGGATGTGCATCGCGAAATCGGGAAGAACCGGGAATGGTGCAAGAAATATACGATTCTCCGTGCCCTGGTGTTCAATCCGAAGACCCCCGTCGGGATCTCGCTCGAAAAACTTCCTTATATCAAAGAAAAGGACTTGCAGTTTTTATGCAAGAGCAAAAACGTTCCCAACGCGATCAGCGGCGGAGCGAAACGGCTCCTGGCCCAGAAACGAAAAAAACATTGAGGGGGCTATGATTTTCAGCGGATGGTTGTTACAAAGCCGGCTAAAAAAGGCCCTGGATCAGCTCAATTGCGGAATGTTCGAGACGGCCTCGCAGGAACTTCGTTTGCTCTTGAGGGAGTTCGCAAAAGAGGAGCGCGAAGTACGGGAGGTTTTGTTTTATCTTGCGGAATGTTTGATGGCGATGGGAGATGAGAAGCTGGAGAAGGAGGACTTTGCCGGTGCCCTTCGGGATTTTGAAGAAGCGGTTGCTCTGCAGGTGGAATTTCCCGATCTTTATTATCGGATCGGCCGGTGTTGTCTGGCGCTCGGGAGCGAGGATCGTGCGGAGAAAAATTTTCAAAAAGCCCTCTCCATGAATGAGCATTACCGAAATGCACGTCTCGCTCTGGCCGAGGTTCACATCCGGAAACAAAAATTTGATCTTGCCTTCCAGGCATACGAGCGAGTCTATGAACAGGGAATGGAACCGGATGAAGCCTCCTTTACCGAGGTCCGGCGGATGGCGGAATCCGGCAACGTTCAAAAGGCGGTCGATCTGCTCCGGGAAATATTCCGGGAAAAGCCCGATCGTGTGAAGGCCCTCTTTCAACAGGGCAAACGGCATTTTCATGAACAGGATTATGCCGGTGCGATTGCCTCTTTTCGGGAGTTGATCTCCGGGCATGCCGATTTCCCGGATGTGTATAATTTTCTGGGGGTTGCCTGTTGCGGTGCCGGTGATTTCAATGAAGGGGAAAAGGCCTTTCTTCAATCCATGGAATTGAACCCTGCCTACATGGATCCCCGGTTAAATCTTGCCTTTCTCTATGAAAAAATGAACAAAAAGGAAAAAGCCGGGGAGGTTCTTGAAGGAGTCCTGAGCGTTGATCCCGGAAATGTCATTGCAAAGGAAGGATTAAAAAAGCTGCAAAAGTAGGGGAGAGACCGCTTTCCATGGCAAAGGACTATTATAAGATCTTGGGAGTAAACCCCGGCGCCGGTCCGGAAGAGATCAAGAAGGCTTTTTTTGCCCTGGCGAAGAAATATCATCCCGACAAACACCGGGACGCGGACGATGGGGATTATGCAGTCAAGTTTGCCGAAATCAATGAGGCCTATAAGGTCCTGAAAAATGGGCGTTCGAAAACGGAATATGACCGTTCATTCCAGACGGTTGGAACCCGGCGGGAAAAAACGGCCAAGGAACGCTATAAAGCGGATGAGCTCTACAAGGCGGCGCAGAAGGCGATTAAAATTAATGATGTCAACAGCGCCATCGATCTTCTCAAGGCCGCGGTCCGGATGGAGCCGGACCGGGCGGAATTTTATTCGCTCCTTGGTCTGACCCTTTCCGAAAAACCGCGCAGGCTCCATGAAGCGCGGGAACATTGTGAAAAGGCCGTGGAGATAGAGCCCTATGATGTCCGGAACTATATCAACCTTGGGCTGGTTTACAAGAAGGCGGGGTTGAAAATTCGAGCACAGAAGCAATTTGAAAAGGTCCTTCAATGGGAACCGGAGAATCCAACAGCGAGAAAAGAACTGGGCTTGTCCAAAGAGAGGGGGGTTTTGGAGCGGATCAAACGGAGCTTGGGCAGGCTGAAAAAGGGGCGGTGAAGGGGGAAAGTCCATTAAAATAAATGTTAAGAATAAACCGTAACAGACCGGCAAATAAGGAATTTTCAACGTTTCTTCTTGACAGCTATTGAGCCCTGTGTTACTTTGGAAACTATGGGGTTGCAAATAGTACCTCTTCCGGGAAAAGGGCTGTCGATGGTGACCATCCCAAAGCAACACCTTGTTCACAACGTCTCACCTTTGAATCAAATCTTCCGGGAAAATGGAGGATAGGATGTTTTTCTCAAAACCGAAACAGTTAGTCGGGCTGGATGTGGGGACCAGTGCAGTGAAGGTCTTTCAGCTCAAGGAGTCCGGCGGCGGCTATCAACTGGTCCAGTCTGATGTCTGTCCCCTTGATCCGGATGTCATTGTGGACGGCACGGTGATGGATGCCGAACGGGTGATCTCGGCGATTCAGGAAATCTTTAGTGCCAAACGGATCAAGACGAAGAACGTAGCGCTTTCCGTGTCGGGGATCTCCGTGATTGTCAAAAAGATTACTCTTCCGGAAATGACGGAGGAGGAATTAGATGAATCGATCCAGTGGGAGGCGGAGCAGTACATTCCTTTCGACATTGAAGATGTGAACATCGACTACCAGATCCTCGGGCCTGTCGGTGAGGAGGGGGCCCACCAAATGGAAGTCCTCCTGGTGGCGGTCAAGAAAGACAAGATTAATGAATATACCTCTCTCGTGGAGGAGGCCGGGTTGACGCCGGTTGTCGTGGATGTGGATGCTTTTGCCCTGGAAAATATGTATGAGATTAATTATGAGATCGACAAGAACGAAGCCGTAGCTCTGATTGATATCGGAGCGGGCCTGATGAATATTAATGTTATCCTGAACGGGATGTCGGCTTTCACCCGGGATATTTCGATCGGAGGAAATCAATTTACCGAGGCGATTCAGAAAGAATTCGGCGTCAGCTTTGAGGATGCGGAAAAGGTAAAAAAAGGGGTGGACGTCGAAGGGGTCACGTTTCAAGAAGTTGTACCGATCCTTGAGTCCGTCTCAAACGATGTGGCTTCCGAAATTCTTCGTTCCTTCGACTTTTTCCGTGCGACGGCTTCCCGGAACAAGACCCGGATTTCCCGTGTGATGATCAGCGGCGGCTGTGCCAGGATGAAAGGCTTGAAGGATTTCCTTTCGAAACATCTGGGGATGGAGGTCGGGATTATGAATCCTTTTCAGAATATCGAGATCCTGGAAGGGAGTTTCGATTTTGACAACATTCAGGAGATCGCACCGACGGCGGCTGTCGGGATCGGACTCGCACTGCGAAGGGTGGATGACTGATGATCAAGATTAATCTTCTGCCGACCAGAAAGATACGGAAACGTTTAGGGGTGAAGCAGGAACTGATCCTCTCCGGCCTGCTCCTTCTCCTGGTCCTGATTTGTGAGACTTTGCTGTGGAATATGCAGAGTAATCATATTGAAAGATTGACCTTGCAGAAGAACCGGCAACAGCAGGAACTCAACAATCTGAAAAAAGTCGTCGCCGAGGTTGAGCAGTTCAAAAGAGACAAGAAACTCTATGAACAGAAAATCAATATTATCAAGGACCTGGAAGCCCAGCAGAGCGGTCCGGTGCATGTACTTGATGAACTGAGTCTGGATGTTCCGGATAAACTCTGGTTTCGTTCTTTATCCATGAAGGGGAATCACCTGACCCTTTCCGGTTTGGCTTTTGCCAATATTTCGATTGTGGATTTCATCAACAATCTGAAAAAATCTCCTTATTTCCAGAATGTTCAACTCAAGGAGTCGAAAAGAACAAAGCAGAATAAGACGCGTGTCTATGCCTATACATTAACCGCGCGTATTTCGATTCCGAAGAAATAATAAATTGTCATCGGTATCTCGATAGATCAAGGGGCGGAACATTATGAGTTTTGAGGCCATTGAAGGCATACCGAAACAGCAACGGGTCATTGTGATCGTGGTTCTTTTCGTGGCTGTGATCGGGCTTTTCTTCCTTTATCCTTACCGGAACAACCATAGGCATATTGAAAGCCTGAACAAAAAGATTGCGGAATTGGAACGCCAGATCGTCGTGAATAAAAGTCTGGCGGAGAAGAAGGATGAACTCCTGTCACGAAATGCGGAACTGCAGAAGCGACTTCATGAGGTCCAGCAGAAGTTCCCGACCTCCAGTGAAGTGACGGACCTGTTACGGCAGGTTTCCATCCTGGGACAGCAATCCGGACTCGATTTTCGGTTATGGAAACCAAGGGCCAAGGTCAAGAGCCCGTCCAATCTCTATTATGAAATCCCGGTGGAAATAGAGGTCGTGGGGGGATATCATGAGGTGGGTGTCTTTTTTGACCGGGTGAGCAAACTCCCCCGTATCGTGAATATTACGGATCTCTCCATGTCTTCCAGGGGCTCCCGGAGCGGACATGCGTCAGGGGGGATTGTGACGCGCTGTATTGCAAAGACCTTCAGCGCTATGAGTGAGAAAGAGATGCAATCGGCGGCCCGGGGACACCGTAAAAAATAACATGATAATTTTTCGTTAACCCCGGGCAGGAGGCAGGATCTTTTATGGATCGACATCGTAACCAGTGGAAATTTGTCGGGTTGTGTTTTGCGATGATGTTCTTCACGGCGGCTGTGACTTCTGCCCGGTCCCCGAAACCGATGGAACACATTGAATTGGGGGCGGAAGGAAAATCGATCCAGAATGCGGATAAGACCCCGGAGGAGTATACCTATATTCCGGGTGAGCGACGGGATCCCTTTGTTTCGCTTCTGCGGAGAGGGGAACAGAAAAACAACACAGAGGATGAGCTGACACCGTTGCAGCGAGTTGAGATCTCCGATCTCCATCTGGTGGGGATCGTGGAGGACCCGGAGGGGAATAAGGCCCTGGTGCAAACTCCGGATGGCAGGGGGTACACATTACGTGTGGGTCTTCGTGTCGGGAAACATGACGGCACGGTCAAACGGATTCTGGACGACAAGGTAATTATTCAAGAGAAAAAGGCCGACATCTTAGGACAAATTACTGTCTCCAAAGAGATTCTGGAACTTAAAAAAGAGGAGGGAAATCGATGAACTCCCTGCGTCCCAAAACATTGCTTTTGTTATCATTCGCCATGCTGGCCCTCTTCTTTCCGGTACAGGGGTCCTCCGCCGAGGACAGCATCAATCATCTGATTCAAAATCTGAAGAGTGCTCCTGCGGATGCAACCCGTGTCCAGCCTTCCCTGATGACAAAGCCGGTCGACGCCGGGACCATCTATAAGAACCTTGCAAGGCCTGTGGAGGCCCGAAAATATACCGGAAAGAAGATCTCGCTTGATCTGCAGGATGCCGATGTCGTCAATGTTCTCCGGTTGATTGCCGATATCGGCGGGGTCAATATTGTTTTCGGGTCGGATGTCTCCGGCAAGGTGACGGTGAACCTGAAAAACATCCCCTGGGATCAGGCCCTCGATATCGTTCTTATGACGAATGGTCTGGACAAGGTCCGGATGGGAAAGATTATCCGCATCGCCCGATCGGAGACGATTACGGAAGAGGCGAATAAGCGGCTGGCGGCCATGAAGGCGAGCGACAAGGTGGAGCCGCTGGTCACGCGGATCATCCCCGTCAACTATTCCGATATCAAGACGATCAAGGATTCGGATCTTGTCAAGAATATTCTCTCCGATCGCGGGAAGATCGATATGGATGAACGAACCAATACCCTCATTGTCTATGATATAGCGAAAAATGTCGACAAGATCGAAGCACTGGTAGAGAGACTGGACACGCGTATCCCCCAGGTCCTGATCGAGGCCAGGATCGTCGAGGTGACCAACGATTTCAGTAAGGAATTGGGGATCCAGTGGGGGTTTGCGAGGGCGCATTCCGGTACCCATACGACAACCAACCTCTTTGGAGGCAATACCGGGAGTGATGCTTTTTATGGTCTTTCGGATCCTTCCACCGGGACGGCGGCTATCTCTGGTGGAGAGACTCTTCCGGTCGGTTTCAATGTGAACCTTCCGGCCGGAGGGGAGGGCGGTAGTTTCGGTTTCAACGTAGGCCGTTTTTTCTCCAACAGTCTCTATGTCCTAGATGCAAGGCTTTCCCTGGCGCAGAGCAAGAATGAGGCCAAGGTGATCTCATCCCCCCGGATCATGACCATCGACAACCAGAAGGCCGATGTGGTTCAGGGCGAGGATATCCCCTACTCGACGGTCTCCCAGAATGGGACGCAGATACAGTTTGTCAAAGCGAACCTTGAGTTGATCGTGACGCCGCATGTGACGGCGGAGAATACCCTTCTTCTCGATGTGGAGACGCATCGGGATTCCGCCGGTACGGTCGGTTCATCGGGGGCGCCACCGATTACCCGTAACACGGCGAGTACCACGGTCCTCCTGAACGACGGGGAGACGACGGTGATCGGCGGGATTTATATTATTGATAAAACGAAAAGTCGTGTCGGGGTCCCGTGGTTGATGGATGTTCCCTATCTCGGCAAGTTCTTCCGGCGGGACAAAGTAACGAACAGCAAGAAGGAACTCCTTGTGTTCCTAACTCCGAAGATCATCCGCTGATAAAAAAACGCCCCCAAAGGGGGCGTTTTTTTATGCCATAAACCCTTTCATATCGTGAAACTTCTATTTACATCTTTCCGGTTTTCGATTATTCTGTGCGACGATCCCTTCCGGGGGACTTTTCTCGGTAACGAAGACAGGAGAGTTCGGGATGACTCTGCATTACATAACCGCCGGTGAGTCTCATGGAAAGGGCTTAACGGCCATTCTGGAAGGGATGCCGGCGGGTCTGCCGATCCGGACCGAAGAGATTGACCATGACCTCGCCCGACGTCAGCTGGGATACGGCCGGGGAGGGCGGATGAAAATTGAGCGGGACCGGGTGGAGATCCGGGGGGGGGTCCGTAAAGGTGAAACGCTCGGCAGCCCGGTTGCGCTCTTTATTGAGAACAAGGACTGGACGAACTGGAAAGAGGTGATGTCGGAGACGCCCGGACCGTATGATCTTTCAAAAAGGGTGACCCGTCCCCGTCCCGGACATGCGGACCTTCCGGGAGGGATCAAGTACGGTCACCGGGATCTGCGCAATATCCTGGAACGATCCTCTGCGCGGGAGACCGCCGCCCGGGTGGCGGTCGGCGCTGTGGCGCGGAAACTTCTGTCGGAATTCGGGATGATTGTCTTCAGTCATGTCGTATCGATCGGAGGTGTCGAGGCGGACCGGGAAGAGAAGGTCTTTCAGAAGAAACTGCTGAACCGTATTGAGAAGTCCGATCTGAGGTGTGCGGATCCCGCTGCGGCGGAAAGGATGCGCAAGAGGATCGATGAGGCCGTTCGGGAGGGGGATTCTCTGGGAGGGATCTTTGAGGTGCGGGTCACAAACGTTCCCATCGGTCTGGGGAGTCACGTCCATTATGAACGAAAACTGAATGCCCGTCTGGCGGCTGCCGTGATGTCGATCCAGGCCGTCAAGGGAGTGGAGATCGGCATCGGTTTCGCTGCTGCCCGTCGTCCCGGGTCTGAAGTACACGATGAAATTTATTATTCCAGGGCAAAAGGTTTTTATCATCGAACGAACCGGGCCGGTGGAATTGAAGGCGGAATGAGCAATGGTGAGGAGATCGTTCTTCGGGCGGTCATGAAACCGATCCCGACCCTGATGCGTCCCCTCCGTTCCGTCGATATAGAGAACAAACGTTCTTTCAAGGCCGGGGTAGAGCGCTCCGACGTCTGTGCCGTTCCGGCCGCGGGCGTAATTGCCGAAGCGGCGGTCTCCTTTGAGATTGCCCGGGCCATGATGGAGAAATTCGGTGGAGACTCTCTCTCCGAAATGCAACGAAATTTCAGGCATTACCTGGAAGCGGTCGGAAGATATTGATCATGGAAAAGATTGACGTCAACCTTGGAACGCGAAGCTATGTCATTCGAATCGGTTCGGGACTGCTCGACCGGGTGGGTGACGATCTGGAGGCCTTCAACCTCGGCTCACGCGTGGCCGTGATTACAAACTCCGTGGTTCGTCCCCTTTATGGAAAGCAGGTTCGGAACGCCCTGGAACGTGCCGGTTTTCAGGTCCGGACGGTGGAGATCTCCGATGGAGAAACTTATAAAACCCTGGCCACGGCGGAACGGCTCTATGACGAATTCGTTGATTTCCGGATGGACCGGACTTCCACCATCGTGGCCCTGGGCGGAGGGGTCATCGGAGACCTGGCCGGGTTTGCCGCGGCCACATACATGCGCGGGATCCATTTTATCAATATTCCCACCACCCTGCTGGCGCAGGTGGATTCCGCAATCGGCGGAAAGACCGGCGTCGATCATCCCCGGGGAAAGAACCTGATCGGCGCCTTTTATCAACCGGAAGCGGTCTTCTGCGATCTGGATGTTTTGAAGACGCTGCCCCGGAAGGAACAGGTCGCGGGGATGGCCGAGGTGGTCAAGTATGGCGTGATCCTTGATGCCGATTTTTTCTCCTATCTGGAATCCCATGTGATGCAAATACGGGAGCAGGACGACTCCGCCCTGTTTGAAGTCGTTCGCTCTTCCTGTGAATCCAAAGCCCATGTAGTGGAAGAAGATGAACGGGAGGCGGGATTGCGGGCCATTCTCAATTACGGTCATACCCTGGGCCATGCGATCGAGTCCCTGACCGGATATTCACGTTATATTCACGGTGAGGCGGTTTCGATGGGGATGGTTGCCGCGGCGAAAATCGCCCGGGGAATGGGGCTCTGCGATGCAAGAGTGGTGGAGCGTATTGTGAACCTTTTGCAGAAGATCGGGTTGCCCGTCGAGATTCCGGAAATCAATGCAGACGCAGTTCTTGAGATTCTTTCCCATGACAAAAAAGTCAGCGACGGCAGGGTCCGTTTTGTTCTGCCGGAACGGATCGGGAAGGTTGTTATCCGGGATGATGTGCCGCCGGATCTGATTCGGAGCGTCTTGAACGGCTGAGGATGAAAGAGTCCAAGGGGTCGGCCGTCCTTCTGTTTATCTCCATTTTGGTCATTTTCTCTTCTTTAAATAAATCCGGATCGGTACATCCGTAAATCCGAGGGATTTCCGGAAATGATTTGTCAGGAAACGACGATAGGAGAAGTGCACCGATGCGGGCATGTTCGCAAAGAGGACAAAGGTGGGGGGGGCGACCTCCGTTTGCGTTCCGTAAAAAAACTTGATTCTTCTATGCTTATGCAAAGAAGGTTCATGGCGTTTCACGGCATCCTGCAAGGTCTTGTTCACTTCCGCAGTTGAAACACGACGGTAGTAGGAGGTCTTCAACTTTTCCACAAGGGGAAAGATTGTCTGCAACTTTTCGCCGGTGAGTGCCGAAACAAAAAGGATCGGTGCATATTCCATGAACTTCAGTTGCTGCCGGATTGTGTCGGCAAAGGTCCGCTGGTTTGTGTGATGTTTTGCCTGATCCCACTTGTTGACGAGCAGAATGGATGCGACACCGGCATTGTGTGCCAGGCCTGCGATCTTGGCCTCCTGTTCCGTGATTCCCTCCACGGCGTCGATGAGGATCAGGCAAAGATCGGAATCCTGGATGCTTTTCATGACCATGAATACACTATAGAGCTCAATCCCATGGGTAACTTTCGACCTTCTCCGAATCCCCGCCGTATCGACCAGGAGGTAGGGGTGTCCATTGAACTGGAAGGGCGTATCGATAGTATCCCGTGTCGTCCCCGGAATATCGCTGGCGATGAGGCGGTCTTTCCCGATCAAGGCATTGATCAGCGTGGACTTTCCCGTATTGGGCCTTCCGATAACGCTGATCCTGAAAATTCCTTCTTCGAGGGCAGGGGGTTCTTCCGGAAGGGATTGGATCACCTCCGCCATCAGTTCATAGATCCCCAGATCGTGTTCCGCAGAGATCGTGTAGATTTGTTCCATTCCGAACTCGTAGAAGAGCAGGGCGTTATTTTCCAGGCGCTCTCCCTCCACCTTGTTGATGACCGGATAGACCGGTTTGCGTTGTTTTCGCAGGAAATCATGGATGTCTCGATCGATGGCCGTGGGACCCTCCCTCCCGTCCATAACGAAAAGGATACAATCCGCCTCTTCAATGGCCATCTGTACCTGTATCATCATCTGGTGCATGAGCGGTTCCGCCGTTCCCGGCTCAAACCCTCCCGTGTCGACCAGGAGAAAGGAGCGGTCATCAAACTCAGCGACGGCCATGTTGCGGTCCCGGGTGACGCCGGGCATGTTGTCGACGAGGGCTTTCCGTCTTCCGATCAACCGGTTAAAAAGGGTCGACTTCCCGACGTTCGGTCTTCCTACAATGGCGATGACGGCAGTAGACATCTTGGTTCTCTCCACGAAAAGTTCAGAATTCGTGAACCATAACACAAACCGTTCCATTTCGCATTATGAAGGTACACATTTTTGATGAAGTCGTAAAAAGTCATTTTCCGGATTCCGTTCATGGTTCGACAAGCTTCCGAGCATGGTGAGCTTGCCGAACCACACGAACGGAATATCAATGACTTACACCGTTCGCCCTGAGCACGCCTGTCCTGAGCTGGTCGAAGGGTCGAAGGGTCGAACGGATTTTACGAGACCATCATTTTTGCGTGCATACGTAAGAAATATTCAATATCAAGAGGTTATGGCCGTTGTTCACGAAAGGCGGAATCCTTTTCCCTTGACAGTAAACCGGTGGTATTGGTAGTTTATGGCCTGTTCCCGACTTCGGGATGGAGACCGTTTGCAAAGGATGATCCTTCCCCGAAAGACAGGTATGGCTTTGCCGGTCTTTCCGATGAAAGATTGACTTGCCGGGTCCTCCAAGTGTAGAATAAATAAAAGTTAATCCGATTATTGCAGAGTCTGATTATGGCACTTAATCCGAGGACGGAGGAAGTTCTTTTTACATTGGTACGGCACTATATTGAATCGGGCGGGCCTGTTTCATCCGGAACGGTTGTGCAACAATCCGGCCTGAACCTTAGTCCGGCAACGATCCGGAACATCCTGGCGCTGCTCAATGAGCAGGGGTACCTGATGCAGCCCCATACCTCGGCCGGGCGGGTCCCGACGGATGTGGGATACCGGGCCTACGTGGACCACCTGATGGGCTGTTCGGGCCTTTCTGCGGAGGACGCATCCAGGATTGATCATCGCTATGGTCCTTCCGGAGAAGGAAAGGTGCTGGGGATGTTGCTGCAGGAAACTTCACAGATTCTTTCCGAATTCTCGCACTCCATCGGCTTGGTCCTGGCTCCGAAAATGACAGATGTCCGATACAACCATATGAAGTTCATCCGAATGGGAGACTGTGAAATTCTTGCCGTCCTGGTTTCTCAATCGGGGATTCTGCAAAGTCGGGTGATCCGTTCCGATGCAGGGTTGTCGCAGGAGGAACTGGACGAGATGACCCAGGTCCTCAACCGGGAACTTCGCGGCCTGACTTTGCTGGAGGCGCGCCGCAGGATTATTCGGAAGATGGAAAAGGATATGCATGTTTATCGGACGCTCCTGAAAAAGGTTTTTCTGATGTCCGAGATCAGCGAACCGGAATCATTGCAGAATCAGCTTTATCTTGAAGGAGCGCCCAGGCTTCTGGAACACCCTGAATTCGCAGAAAACATTGAGAAAATGAAAATTGTTTTTCAGGCCTTCACAAAGAAAACGAACCTGATCAAACTGCTTGACCGGAGTATGGATGCCGAGGGTGTCCTGGTCTATATCGGTTCGGAAAACCGTCATCGGATGTTGGAGGATTGTACGGTGGTGACGGCAACTTATAAATGTAATGGCCGTCCGATGGGAACACTCGGTGTCATTGGTCCCAAACGAATGGATTATTCCAGGGTCATTCCGGTGGTGGACTATACATCGAAACTTCTCAGCCGCTTTATCCATTGACAGGATCGCAAAGGAGCATACAGTAATATCCGTTCGGACGCGTCCCTCAAAAAGCGGATGCGATTCAAGGGAGAATGCAAAAAGATGTCGAAGCACAAGAGAAAGGATCAGAAAAACCGGACTCCGGGGCAGGATGTGGTCGACGAATCGAAGGTCGCATCCCCGGAAGAATCAGGAGGAGCGAAAGGGACGAAAATGCCGGAATTATCGGAAGAGAGCCCCGAACTCACTCAGGCAAGGCGGGAAGTCCGTGAAAACTATGACCGGTTCCTCCGTGTTGCCGCGGAATTTGAGAATTATAAAAAACGGGTGGAGAAAGAAAAGTCGGATCTGGTCAAGTACGCTAACGAAGGTCTGATCAAGGATCTTTTGGGGGTGATAGACAACCTGGAGCGGGCACTGGAGCAGGCGGAACAGAACGTTCAGGCGGAAAGCCTTGTGGAAGGGATCGGGATGATCCTGAAGCTGATGAAGGATACCCTCGGGAAACACGGCGTGACGGAGATTCATGCATTAGGGGAAACGTTTAATCCGAATCTTCACGAAGCCATGATGCACGAAGCGACGGATGAACATGCCGAGAATACGGTAATTGACGAATTTCAGAAAGGTTATGTCTTGAAGGATCGTCTCTTGCGGCCGTCCCTGGTAAAGGTGTCGAAGAAAAGTCCCGATAAGGCGGACGTGGGCGCTGCGGAAGAATAGAGATGGGCTGAAAAGCGGATGTCCGCGCGCAACTCCTATAAGGAGAAAATCACTATGGGTAAAGTCATCGGTGTGGATTTGGGGACCACGAATTCCTGTGTCGCTGTTCTGGAGGGGAGAGAACCGAAGGTGATTGAGAGCGCGGAGGGGAACCGTACCACACCTTCCATGGTTGCCTTTACGGAAAGCGGAGAACGACTGGTCGGACAGGTGGCCAAACGGCAGGCGGTGACCAATCCGGAAAACACCGTCTTTTCGGTCAAGCGGTTTATCGGGCGGAAGCATCTTTCCATGGAGGTTCAGAAGGCGGCCGAGGATCTTCCCTTTCAGCTCAAAGAGGCGCCCAATGGCGATGTCCAGGTCAGCATCCGGGGGAAGGAGTACAGCCCCCCCGAAATTTCCGCCATGGTTTTGCAGAAGCTGAAACAGACGGCTGAGGACTATTTCGGTGAACCGATCTCCGAAGCGGTGATTACCGTTCCGGCCTATTTTAATGACAGTCAACGTCAGGCCACCAAAGATGCCGGCCGGATTGCGGGTCTCGATGTCCTGCGGATTATTAATGAACCGACGGCGGCCTCCCTGGCCTACGGCCTGGAGAAAAAACGGGATGAATTAGTTGCCGTCTATGATCTTGGCGGGGGCACTTTTGATATCTCCATCCTGGAGATCGGGGAGGGGGTCATCGAGGTCAAGGCGACCAATGGGGATACCTATCTCGGAGGAGAGGATTTTGATCTGCGTGTGATTGATTATCTCGCTGCGGAATTCAAGAAAGATCAGGGAATTGACCTTCGACGTGACAAAATGGCGTTACAACGCCTGAAGGAGGGAGCGGAAAAGGCCAAGATCGAACTCTCCGCAACCACAGAGACGGAAATCAATCTTCCTTTTATTACGGCCGACGCAACCGGTCCGAAACATCTGAATATCAAGCTCACCCGGGCGAAATTGGAAGACCTGGTTCGGGATTTTGTGGAGCGCACCGTTGCACCCTGCAAGCAGGCCATGGAAGATGCGGGGGTTGAGCCTGAGGAGATTGATGAGGTCATTCTGGTGGGGGGACAGATCCGGATGCCTTTGGTGCAGGTAACGGTCGAAAGAATTTTTGGGAAGAAGCCGTTGAAAGGGGTGAATCCCGATGAGGTTGTCGCCGCCGGTGCGGCGATCCAGGGCGGTGTCTTAAAGGGCGATGTGGAAGACATGCTCCTGCTGGATGTGACTCCGCTCTCCCTGGGAATCGAAACCGTTGGTGGTGTGTTTACGAAACTGATCGGCCGGAATACGACGATTCCCACGAAAAAAAGTCAGGTCTTTTCAACGGCTTCCGACAATCAGCCTGCCGTCAGTGTCCATGTGTTGCAGGGAGAACGGGACATGGCCGAGGACAATAAATCCCTCGGCCGATTTGAACTGGTGGGGATTCCTCCGGCGCCGCGCGGGGTTCCGCAGATTGAAGTCACCTTTGATATTGATGCAAACGGGATTGTCCATGTTTCGGCGAAGGACAAGGGGACCGGCAAGGAACAATCGATCAAACTGACGGCCTCCAGCGGACTGTCGGAAGAAGAAATCCGGAAATTGATCCGGGATGCCGAAGCCCACCAGCAGGAAGATGCCCGCCGCAAAGAGTTAGCGGATACACGGCATGCCTGTGAATCTCTGATTTACAATACGGAGCGTTCTTTGAGGGAATACTATGACAAAATCGATCCGGATGATCGTTCGTCGATTGAAGAGTCTCTGGCGAAGGCAAAAGAAGTTGTGCAGGGGGATGATGCCGTGCTGATTCGTAAGGCGACGGACGGGTTAAGTAAAAGCTCTTATAAGTTTGTCGAACAGATTTATCGGAATCCTTCCGTGTCCGAAGGACCGGACCTGCAGGACCATCCCTCGGATGAAACCGTGACCTCTTAATATTATCTATCAAAATCCGTATACGATCTGATGTAGCGGGTAAAAGAGAAGTGAATGTCTATGGCTGCAAAAAAAGATTATTATGAAGTTCTGGACGTGAATTCGAATGCGACCGATGCGGAAATCAAGAAGGCCTATCGGCGCCTTGCATTAAAGTATCATCCCGACAAGAATCCGGACAACCGGGAGGCGGAGGAACGTTTCAAAGAACTGAGCGAGGCCTATGAGGTTCTTTCCGATCCGCAAAAACGGGCGACCTACGACCAGTTTGGTCACACCATGAATGCGGAAGGCTTCGGAGGGTTCCGCACGGAGGGGTTTGGCGGTTTTGGAGATGTTTTTGGAGACATCTTTAGTGATTTTTTCGGAGGGGCGGGGGCTTCGGCCTCCCGTACACGGCGTCCGCAGCGGGGCGCAGACCTCCGGTATACTCTGGAAATTGATTTTGAACAGGCCATGACCGGTCTGGAAACGCGTATTGAAATTCCCCGGATGGAAGTCTGCGGGGAGTGCCGGGGGACGCGGAGTGAGGGAGGGCGCCCTCCTGATCCTTGCTCCACCTGTCACGGCAGTGGGCAGGTTCGTTATCAGCAGGGGTTCTTCAGTATCAGCCGAACCTGCAGTCAATGCGGCGGAGAGGGCGTGATCATTACGCGTCCCTGCCGGAAATGCCGTGGCACAGGGCAGGTTCGTGCGACACGGGAAACGACCGTCAAAATTCCCGCGGGAGTTGAGACCGGGACCCGCCTACGACTAAGTGGGGAGGGAGAGGCGGGCATCCACAACGGCCCCCGGGGGGACCTCTATGTCGTGATCCGTGTGCGGGATCATCCCTTCTTCACCCGGGAAGAATACGATCTCCTCTGTGAGGTTCCGATCAGTTTTGTCCAGGCGGCACTGGGGGCCGAGATTGAAGTTCCCATGCTCTCCGGGAAGGAGCGGATTGAGATTGCCCCCGGCACGCAGAGCGGGACGGTGCATGTGATGAAGGGGAAGGGATTCCCGTATCTGCATGGCCGAGGCGTGGGAGATCAGCGCATTACCATTCAGGTAGAGACACCGACACATCTGAACACGAAACAGCGTGAGCTTCTGGAAGAATTTGCACGAATCAGCGGAGAGGATGTACACCCCATCAGCCGGAGTTTTTTGGAAAAGGTGAAGTCTCTTTTCGGGTAATCTCTTCTGCTGGACTCTTCTCCCGTTCCCTTGTCTTCCGGGTTACTGTTCATGATTCCAGAGCGGTCATCCCTCTCCGGGGGTGGGGTGCGGAGAGCCGGTGCGAGGTGTGAGATCGGACATCCGTCTGTGCGATATTTTTTTGTAAAACCGGATGATGTGACGGCATCAGGGTTGGTGTTGCAGCAGGAGGTCGCTCACTATCTTCGTCATGTTCTGCGTAAGCGTCCGGGAGATCTCCTTCACGTTTCGGATGGTGTTGTCGCAGTCTACCGTGTCGTCATCGAGGGGTTCACAAAAGAGGAAGTCCGCTGCCGAATCAAGGAGCAATCCCCTCTTCCTGATCCGCCGTCCCCCCGAATACAGCTTCTCACGTCGTTGCCCAAGGGGAATCGAATGGACTGGCTGGTGCAGAAATCAACCGAGGTCGGCGTTGCGGAGATCAAGCCGGTGTCCATGAAGCGTTCGGTCCGGGAAATCACTTCGAAAAAGTTGGATCACTGGATGCGCCGATGGGCAAAGATCGCCGGAGCGGCCGCCGGTCAATCTGGTCGTGCGGAAGTTCCGGTATTGCATGCCCCGCGGCCCTTTTCGGAGGTTTTGTCTTCTCTGAAAGATGTTTCCCTGAAGTTCTTTGCGGATCCGGAAGAGGGGAGGACCTTCTATGACCGGTTCACCCGTATGCCGTTGCCCCGAAGGATCGCCATTGTTGTGGGCCCGGAAGGGGGGATGACGAATGAGGAAAAGGAACTCCTTCAGCAAAATGGTTTTGCATCCCTTACGCTCGGTCATACAATCCTCCGGGTCGAAACGGCAGGTATCCTGGCCGTCGCCCTGGCCCGATACGAGTGGCAGCGGAGAGAGCCGTCCCGGGGAAAATTGTCATTATGAAATATTTTTCTTTCAAGGTCCTCTACATCAGTGTTTTTGCTCCGTCGATTCTCTATCTCCTGACCTTGCCTTATCTTGAGCACTTCCTTCAGCAGGCCCTGACCCGGGAGATCCGGAAGAACATGATCCGTCATGAACTTACTCTTATGGAAGGGAAAACCAGTCTTTACGAGGAAGTGAACCGCAACGTTTCCGAGACGCTGAAGAAGAGCTATGCAATCCGTGCCGGGCTGGAGGTTCGGGTACGGATCGTGGATGAAAATGATAACGTAATTTATCCTTATTATGAGTATCTCCTGTTTACGTTACATGTGCAGAAGGAAAAGGGTGTTGGTACGGCCGGTGCCCTGTTTGATGCCAAAGGTTTTGCCCGGCGCAGGGAGCCGTCCGAGGTGGAAGATTTTCTCCAGGCTTTCTCTGATTATTTCCGGGGGATGACGGTAACGGTCTCCGCGAAGATCCCCGTGACTTCCTGGATCGGGAGCGGAACGCTGCTCCTTTACATTGCCTTGACATTGTTCCTTCTCTCTCTTTATTATCGGCGTACCTCCGCCCGGGAAGAAAAGCGGCTTCGGGAAATTACCGAGAGCCTGGAAGCGGAGAAACGAACGGCATCGCAGATCGAGTCGGAACTGCATGTCGCCCGGAATCGCTTACAGGAGATCCAGTCGCAGGAAGAGGAATGGCTGAAAGAGGTCGAACGTCTCGAAGGAGAAAAACATTCCCTGGAGGATGAACTTCTGGATACACTTGAGCAGACGGAAGAGCAGAAAGAGATCATTGGGGAACTGAAGAATCAGGTAATTAAGAAGGCAGGGAAAAAGTCCAAAGGCGTTAAAGAGGAAGAGGCGCTTTCCAGCCGGTTTTCGAAACTCTATAGAAATCTGGAGTTTGATCGGAAAGCGTTGGAAGACCTGGTGCGGCTTGGAAGCAAAGACCGGCAGTTACAGGCCGAGGAGATTTTGAAACGGCTCAATGACAAGGATCCGAGTCTGAAAGTTCGCAGAAAAATTGCCGGGATAGAGAAGTGTGACGCCTATGAACTCGGGTTTGGTTCTTCCGGACGGATCTATTATCTTGCCGCCCGGAACGGAAAATACCGTATCCTCCGTATCGGGACCAAGACCAGTCAGAGCAAGGATCTGGCCTATCTCCAGGGAATGCGGAAATCGTAACCGATCAGGGCCGCTCAGTCGATGATTCGGTCACCTCCCGGATGGCCGATTTGGTGACGGCCACGGTTTCCATGATCTCGTCCGGGGTGATGCAGAGCGGCGGCATGAGGACGATCACATCTCCCAGCGGACGGATCATCAATCCCCTCTTTCGGGCGGCCAGGATCACCCGGTGTCCGATCCTCTCTCCGGGAGGATAGGGTGCCTTCGTGGCCCGGTCCCGCACCAGTTCGATTCCAACCATGAACCCTTTTCTTCGAATCTCACCCACGTGAAGACAGGTCGTTAACTTTTCCAGTTCTTCCGCCAGTAAACGGATCTTTCCCTGAAGTTTTTCCAGGATTTTTTCCGTATTGAAAATGTCAAGATTCGCCAAGGCGGCGGCACAGGCCAGCGGGTTTCCGGTATAGGTGTGTCCGTGAAAAAAGGTCTTGAATTCTTCGTAGCGGCCGAGAAAGGCATCGTAGATCTCTTGGGAGCCAGGGTGGCAGCGAGAGGAAGTACCCCGCCGGTAATCCCCTTGGCCATGCAGAGAAGGTCCGGTTCGACCTCCTCCTGTTCACAGGCGAAGAGGGTCCCGGTCCTTCCGAAGCCGGTGGCCACTTCGTCGGTGATCATCAGGATGTTGAAACGATCACAGATTTCCCGGACACGTTTCAGATAACCCGTCGGTGCCGTGATCATCCCTGCGGCGCCCTGCACCAGCGGTTCGATGATCAACGCTGCGATTTTCTCCTGCTCCCGTGAGACCTGTTCTTCAAGTTGGTCGGCGCAGGCCAGTCGACAGGAAGGAAACTCCCGTTCTAGTGGGCAGCGGTAGCAGTACGGAGAGGGAGCGAAGGAGCAGGAAAAAAGGAGAGGACGAAAAATCTCATGAAAGAGCGAGATCCCTCCGACACTGACCGAACCGAGGGTGTCTCCATGATAGGAGTTGGTGAGCGCCATGAATCGTGTTTTTCGGTTTTCCTTCCCTTCCGTATGCCGGAAATACTGGAAGGCCATCTTCAGGGCGATCTCCACGGCGGTGGAACCGCTGTCTGAATAAAAAACCTTCTTCAGGGAGCTTGGCGTGATGGCCACCAGTCGTTCCGCCAGCTCGATGGCGGGGACATTGGACAGACCGAGCAAGGTGGAGTGAGAGACCCGGTCGATCTGTGCCTTGACGGCTTCATCAATCTCTTTTTTACGGTGTCCATGCACATTGACCCAGAGGGAGGAAACCCCGTCGATATATCGGTGCCCTTCGATATCGATCAGGACGGCCCCCTCTGCGCGGTCGATAATGACCGGTTCCTCCTCGGCATATTCCTGCATCTGGGTAAACGGATGCCAGAGAAATTTCCGGTCCTTGTCTTTTAATTGTGCGAAGGTGTCTTGTTGCGGATTCATTCAGTTTCTCCCGGTGCGGAAAGATGCCGGTGAGGGAAAGGGCATCCGTCGATGATGATCATATTGATGATACAAGATCTCTATGATAAAATGAAACAAGCAGAAGAGCAATAGTGAAGTGATCAACTTCCGGAGCAAAGGTGATGGCAAAGACGAATCCGGTACCCGGGATGAAGAGGTTCTTTCGGAAACTAACCCTCCGCTGTTTTAATGAACTGCTGATTAAAAACCGGATTGCCGTCGACTATCTTTCGAGTCTCCTCGCCCGTTTCGCCGGGACCGACGAGCTCTACAAGATCCGGAATGTTGCGGGCAAGAAACTGGAATATCTGATCGACTTCATGATGGAAATACAGGACACCCGGGACTTGTCGACGGAGCGGTTCAGTCCCTTCCGGGAAAGAGAGATCAAGCAGCATATCGGAGACTACACCCTTTTCATGACGGGAATCTTCCGGGATTTTGTGACCCACCGTTCCGCCATGACGTATTTTACCAGTCAGGGGAAACTCTCCTACGCCTCCGTTTCCGATTTCGACCGGATTGCGGACCGGGAGGAGTCGGACATCTTTAAAGATCTTTCCATGAGTTTTGAAGATTACGCCTTTGTCCTCGACTACATGAAAAAGGTTCACTTCAAGGATGCACAGGTTCTGGGTCCTTACCGGGCTGGTCTCCAACGGCTGGATGAGTGGTAGGAAAAATCGGAAAAATTAAAAAGCCCCGCCTTCAAGGCGGGGCTTTTTTTTGTGGAATGGGCGCTATTGCAGACAGGTATCCGGTACATCATCACAAGTAGCGTAGTGCTTGGTTTCGTCCTTGAAAGTGATGTTCACCCCGGGGTTCAAAGCGGTGATTGTGACTGTTGTATTGCTGCCTTGTACGGAAAACTCCCCTCCAAAAGGGCAAGTGCTGAAGGTCTCCGGCATTGCGATCGGCTTGATGGTCGTGATTTTTACCCATCCATCCATGCAGGTGGTGCGTACCAGTCCATCCAGGGTTGTGGAACAATAATATCCGTAATGCGCATCATATTTTTTGTCAATGTGCAGCGAGAAATTGTTAAAGGCAATGCTTGCATTCTCACCGTCAATTGTGCCGGATATGCTTCCGTTCAGGAGCGCGTCCATCTGGGGAATGTCAACTTCAGAAGAACCGGCATTCACAACGAGATTTGAAATGTCGATGGTGAAATGATCGAACTCTGCCGTCAGTGTTTCCGCTGGGTCGTCAATGGTCCCATTCATGGTGATGCTCATGGAGGAGGGCGTCCCTGCCAGAAGATCGCAGGATCTACCGGGGAAGGAGACACTCATTGTCCCGTCAATGGTTACACCCATCTCCGTGCAATTGTTGGATGTGATCTCCATCGTAACATCGCTCATCTGACTGCATTCCGTCACCGAGCCCATGGGAGGTCCAATCCATTGCATGGAAATACTTTCTTTTCCTCCTGAAGCACAAGGGCTGTTTTCCTCGGAATATGAACTCAGTGCCGATACGCTGCCTTGTTCCATTTTATTTGCAACTCGATGGATCAGGGTTTGGAGATTCCCCAACAGATCCTGCCGACGATCCGTAGAAAGTGACCCGGCTGTACTGGATGAAGTCGAGTCCCCCGCGTTGACTACCTCTCCGATCAAGGGAAGTGCAGACAGGACCTCTGCCGGTTCGGCCGAGTTATTCTGAGTTAACGTTGCATTTGCCTGCGGTGAGGTATTCTCTGTAAATGTGGTGCCACTACTTCCTCCCCCTCCACCACCTCCTCCACAACCACCCTGAATAAAAGGTAAAAAAGCGAAAACGATCAGTAAGATAAGACATGACGAAAAAAATCTTTGCTTCATCATTCATCCCTCCTAAATTAGCATAGAATAAATATGGGGTTGATTATATCCAATAAATGCGATTTGTCAAATGTTGACATTTTGGAGTTGTATTTGTGGCATTATGAGGTGATTGCTCTTGGATCAAATTACGGAAAGCCGAATAAGAATTCTTTGAAAAATCCTTCGTACGATCCGGTTTCTTTTTTCCGAACCATGAACGGAATCCGGAAAACGACTTTTTACGACACCATCAAAAGTGGGGTTCTGACTTTTCATATAGACAGGAAGAATCTGAATATGGTATAAAACAAATCTTACACTAATTTATGCAGGAATGCAGCGACCTGATTCATCCTTGCCGTTCGGTACAAATCGCGGGCTTGTATCTTTCCGGGAGACTCCGAAACAACCGGAAACCAGGAACCATACACTGGAAGGAGTTGCTATGCAGATTCAACAGACAATCAATAAAAAGGTTGGTCTCGACCACCACGGGATCAAGAATGTCGGGAATGTCTACTGGAACCTGACAACGGGCGCCCTCTATGAGGAGGTGGTGCGCCGACGGGAAGGAGTGATTCTTCATCGCGGGCCGATTGCCGTCAAAACGGGCCATTTTACCGGACGTGCGGCGGATGAAAAATTCATCGTCCGGGAACCCTCCAGTGAGAATCACGTCTGGTGGGGGAAGGTGAACCGCCCGATTGAAGAGGATAAGGTGGATGCACTGTTTCATCGTCTTCTGGCCTATATGCAGGGGAAGGACCTCTATGTGCAGGATTGTTTCGCCGGCGCGGACCCGAAGTACAAGGTTCCGATCCGGATCATTACGGAGACGGCCTGGCACAATCTCTTTGCCCGGAATATGTTCATCCAGATCAACGAGAAAGAAGACCTCGAAAATCATGTGCCGGAGTGTACCATTCTGAATGTTCCTCATTTCCATGCCAACCCGGAACTGGACGGCACAAACTCCGAGGCCTTCATCATTGTCAATTTCGGAAAGAAGCTGATTCTCATCGGCGGAACCAGCTACGCCGGGGAGATCAAGAAGTCGGTCTTTACGATCCTGAATTATTTTCTTCCGAGAGAAGAGAAGGTCCTTCCGATGCACTGCTCGGCCAACGTGGGAAAGGATGAAGATGTGGCCATCTTTTTCGGATTGTCCGGAACGGGCAAAACCACACTTTCCGCCGATCCGGAACGGCGCCTGATCGGTGATGACGAGCATGGCTGGAGCGACCGGGGGGTCTTTAATTTCGAGGGGGGCTGCTACGCCAAGGTGATCCGGCTCTCCGAGGAGGCGGAACCGCAGATCTACCGCTGTACCCGGCGGTTCGGAACGATCCTGGAGAACGTTGCCGTCGATTCGGAGACGCGGCGGGTCGACCTTGATGACGCGACCTTTACCGAGAATACCCGGGCGGCTTATCATATCTCGGCCATTAAGGATTCCGTCCTTTCCGGTGTTGGAGATCATCCGAAAAATATTCTCATGCTGACCTGTGATGCCTTCGGGGTCATGCCGCCCGTGGCACGCCTGACACCGGAACAGGCTATGTATCATTTTCTGTCCGGTTATACCGCCAAGGTCGGCGGTACCGAGAAGGGGATGGGGAACGAACCGCAGGCAACCTTCAGTACCTGTTTCGGTGCTCCCTTCATGGCGCTTCCCCCCAGTGTCTATGCAATCATGCTGGGAGAAAAGGTCCGGAAGTACAACGTTGATTGCTGGCTGGTGAATACCGGCTGGACCGGAGGACCCTACGGGGTGGGAAAACGGATGAATATCGGCCACACCCGTGCCATTGTCCGGGCGATCATTAACGGACGGCTCAGGGAAGCGGAAACGGAGAAAGATCTTCATTTCGGGCTCCATGTTCCTCTCGCCTGTCCGGACGTCCCGCAGGAAATTCTTCATGCAAGAAATACCTGGGAAGACCCTTCCGCCTATGACAAAAAAGCCGCCGAACTGGCCGGCCTTTTTCGGAAGAACTTTGAAAAATATGCAGAGGATGTCTCGGAGGACGTTCTCCGTTCCGGACCGAAAGCGGGTTAGCGGCCTTCCCTGTGCCTGAAGGATTGCCCCGGTAGCTGAGCGTTATCTGCAACGAGTTATGCGGCATCGCTGGGAAATCACCCGGCGGTACTGTGCCGCCTCTTACGGAATCGATTCCGTCCATGGTGAGAACCGGCCTTGACGAGATCCGGAGTGGACTTCCCTCCTTCCTGAAAGAAGACCGTATCGGTCTCCTGGCCCACCCGGCCTCGGTGGACTCCCGACTCGTCCATGCCCGGGAGATCTGTTCGAAAATCTTTTCAAACCGGCTGACGGTCCTCTTTTCCCCCCAACACGGCATCTTCGGCGAACAACAGGACAACATGGTCGAATCCGCACACGGGATCGATCCGGACCTGGGGATCCCGGTTTACAGCCTCTATTCCGAAGTCCGGAAACCGACGCCGGAGATGTTCAGCGAAATCGATACGTTGGTGGTGGATCTCCAGGATGTGGGGACCCGGGTCTATACCTTCATCTACACACTGGCCAACTGTATGGATGCGGCACGGGAGGCCGGGATCCGGATCGTGGTCCTTGACCGGCCCAATCCGATCGGCGGAATTGCCGTGGAAGGGAATCTTCTTCGGGAAGATCATTCCTCCTTCGTCGGACGATTCCCCATTCCCATGCGCCACGGCATGACGATCGGTGAACTGGCCGGGATGTTCAATAACGCCTTCGGGATCGGTTGCGATCTGGAGGTGATTTCCATGCGGGGATGGCGGCGGGGGATGTATTTTGCAGAGACCGGTCTTCCCTGGGTTTTGCCGTCGCCCAACCTTCCCACACCGGAGACGGCCCTGGTCTATCCCGGTCAGGTTCTTCTGGAGGGGACCAACCTCTCCGAAGGGCGGGGGACGACCCGTCCTTTTGAACTTTTCGGGGCGCCCTACCTCGATACGAAAAGGGCGGCGGAACGTCTGGCGGCATACGATCTTCCCGGCGTCATTTTCCGGGAGCACCATTTTCTTCCCACCTTCCAGAAGTGGGAGGGAACCCTCTGTCATGGGTTCCAACTCCATGTGACCGACCGGAAGGCCTTCCGGCCTTATCGCTCGACCCTGGCCGTTCTCCAGTCGGTTTTATCCTCCTGCCCGGGGAAATTTGAATGGCGGAAGCCCCCTTATGAATATGAGACGAAGAAGCTTCCCATTGATATCCTGACAGGCGACCCTGCCGTCCGTGAAGCCCTGGAAGGGAGGATCGATCCCGTGCGGATGGAAAGGGGATGGGAAGAGGACCTCTCAGCCTTCCGAAAAGATCGGCGGAAGTATCTCCTCTATCCGGATTGACAACCACCCTTCTCTCTCCTTATACTGTGAACTTAATCTTCAGACCGGAGGTGCCATGAAAGCATACGATGTCCTGGTGATCGGTTCGGGACCGGCGGGCCAAAAGGGTGCTATCCAGGCGGCGAAGCTGGGAAAGCGTGTTGCCGTCTTCGAAAAAGAGGCCTTTATCGGAGGAGCGGGTCTGCAGACCGGGACGATCCCGAGCAAGACCCTGCGGGAGACGGCCCTTTATTTGTCCGGTCTGAAACAGCGGTCCGTCTATGGTTTCCAGTGTATCTTGGGAAAAAACGTCCAGTTCCAGGAGCTGATGCACCGGAAGGAGACGGTTGTTCAGCGTCAGATGGAGGTCATCATCGACCAGTTTGCCCGGAACAACGTGGAGATTATCTACGGAACAGCCGTCTTTGAGGAGCCTCATATACTCCGGGTGAAAAATCGTCAGGGGGAAACGGAACGCTTCCGGGGGGAGGTGATCCTTGTTACCGTCGGCTCCCGTCCGAACCGTCCCCCGGAAGTCCCCTTCGATGGTCATTCCGTTTATGACAGTGACGGCATCCTCAAAATCGATACCATCCCCGATTCCCTGACCATCATCGGCGGCGGTGTCATCGGTTGTGAGTATGCCTCGGTCTTTGCCTGTCTCGGAACGAGGGTAACGATCGTGGAGAAGAAGGATCGCCTTCTCGGTTTTGCCGATGAGGAGATCGTGAACTCTCTTGTCTACTGGATGCGTCATGCCGGTATCGCCATGCGTCTTGGCGAGGGGGTGGACCGGATTGATGTTGAACACCCCGGACGGGTCGTGGCGCAACTGGCCGGCGGGAAACAGGTCGTCTCGGAAAAGCTCCTCTTTACCCTGGGCCGGAACGCCAACACCAAGGGGCTCGGACTGGAGGAGGTGGGAGTGAAACTCGGCAAGCGGGGACGGATCGAGGTCGATTCGGATTACCGGACGAATATTTCCGGGATCTTTGCCGCAGGCGACGTGATCGGCGGACCCAGCCTGGCCTCCACTTCCATGGAGCAGGGACGGCAGGCCATGTGCGCCGCCCTGATGCAGGAGTGTCCGGTCACCGGAGTGGCGAACCAACTTCCCTACGGGATCTACACGATTCCCGAGATCTCCATGTTCGGCGAGACCGAAGCCGGCCTGACGGAACAGGGTATTCCCTATGAAATCGGTCAGGCCTTTTTCAGTGAGGTCGCCCGGGGGCAGATCATCGGCGACAGTTACGGGATGCTCAAACTCCTTTTCCATCGGGAGACGCGGAAACTTTTAGGTATCCATATCATTGGGGAACGGGCCACGGAGATCATCCATATCGGTCAGGCCGTGATGAGCAACGAGGGGACCATTGATTATTTCGTTAATACGGTTTTTAATTATCCAACCCTCTCCGACGCCTACAAGGTGGCGGCATTGAACGGGATCAACCGGCTGTAAAGAATGGCTTAACCCGTTCAGGCCGTTTCAACCGAAAAGCCCATGTGAATTTGAGGCGGCACATGAAAGGAAAGAACATGCCGGATAAAAAAGGAGAAACCGTAGAGCGGCAAGGTGTAACCCTCCATCTGAGCCGTCCCGTGGAAGAGTCTGTCCGCTGGATCGGCCAGAAAGAGATTTTGCAGCAGCTTCTGGCCTGCTGGCTGGTGGTTGACGAAAAGGATCTTCCCCTCTCCCCCCGGATCACCGGTTTCCCGGGGATCGGCAAAACCACCCTCGCCATGGCGGCTGCCGCCCTGCGGGAGCAGCCGTTATTCGTTTACCAGTGTACCAGCGATACCCGGCCCGAGGATCTTCTCGTAACGCCGGTCCTTTCTGAAGCGGGGAGGATCACCTACCATGCCTCCCCCCTGGTCAGTGCCATGCTGACGGGTGGGATCTGTGTTCTCGACGAAGGCAACCGGATGAACGAGAAGAGCTGGGCCTCGCTCGCCTCTCTCCTTGATTATCGTCGAACGGTGGAATCGATCGTGGCGGGGATTACCCTCTCCGCCGATCCGGCCTTTCGATGCTGTGTCACGATGAACGAGGACGAGTCGACATTTGAAATCCCCGACTATATCCTCTCTCGGCTCCATCCGACCCTGGCCCTCGGGTTCCCGGAGAAGGAGGAAGAGATGGCGATTCTCCGGTATCATCTTCCGTTTGCCGATCAGGAGATCCTCGCCATGACTGTTGATTTTCTTCATCGCTCTCACGACCTGAATCTCGATTTTTCCCCTCGCGACGGGATCCAGATCGTGCGTTATGCCATTAAACGGCTGAGCCAGGATCCCGATCACCCCCTTTCTCGGGATCGTTTCTGGCGGGAGTCCGTCGAAAAGGTTCTGGGTGAGGACGCCCTGAATATGGAAAAACTGGCGGAACGGAAAAAAGCCGCCTTTGGAGATGAACCCTCCGCCTTCGGCCTGGGGGACTTCTTCTTCGGTGAAGGGGATCCCCTGAATCCGGACAGGGATTAGAAAATGTTTCGTCTCAGCCCCTCCCTGACCCTCCTGCCCGTCATTCATGAGAGTGGGGACTACGCTCTTACGGTTCGTGAGATGATTCTTGACGGCGATTACGACTGTCTGGCCGTGGCCCTTCCTCCTTCCTTCGCAGAGGGGGTCCTCCGGGGGATTGATCACTTGCCGGAGATCTCGGTCGTTGTACAAAGGGAACCGGGCGCGCAGGGTTCCATGAACTATGTTCCCATTGACCCCTGTCAGGGGATGATCATGGGGATCCGGATTGCCATGCAGGAGCGTATTCCCTGTGAGTTTATCGACCGGGAACTCGACCTCTACGAAGTTTATGAGGGCGCTTTTCCCGACCCCTACGCATTGAAAAGGGTTCCCCCCGGTCGATTCCTTGCAGCCCTTCTCCCGGCGATTGAACGACCGGCACCGGAGAGCCGGCGGACGCAGCGGATTGCCGCCATGGCCTATCGGCTCCATCTTTTAGAGGAGCACTATCATCATGTTCTTTTCCTCTGCTCCGTTCTCGACTGGCCCTGGATCCGGGAAGCCTGGCGGGAGGGAAGGCCCTTCTCTCCGGATGAGCCGGTTCTCCCCGATGCCCGGCTTCATCGGGTCTCCGCGCGCACCCTCTTTTTCATGTTGGGCGAACTCCCCTATATCACCTACCTCTACGAAAAGAGCCGGAAAACCCTCACCTCCGATGCCAACCTCTCCATCGACGGCGTCAAGGAACTGCTCTTAGAGACGCGGCGGCGATGGGAGAGCCGATACGATCTGCAGGAGCACCATCTCAATCCTCAGGTCTTGAACCTCTACATGAAATATGTCCGGAACCTGACCCTCATGGAGCGCCGTTTTACGCCCGATCTTTATACCCTTGCCGTGGCGGCGAAACAGATCGGGGGGGACAGCTTCGCCGTCTCTCTTGTGGAGACGTCCCGGGATTACCCCTATCAGTCTCAGGACGAGGAAGGATACGACGTCATCCGTTTCGGGATGGAGGAGGGGGAGATGGCCGATGGCGAAGTGGTGACCCTGAAAAACAGACTGGCCGGGGAACCGAAAACCTGGCGGACGCTTCCTCTGAAACCACAGCCGGAGGTACGAAAGCGGACGATCTGGAAACAACGCTGGAATCCCTTCGGACAGTGTTCCTGGACCCCTGAGGACAACCGGATCGAAAGCTTCAATCTCCATGTCCGGGAACAGTCGAAGGCTCTCATCGGAGAAGATCTGGCCCGGACGGAGAAGTTCGTCACCTCCGTCAAGGACGGGATCGATATCCGGGAGACCTTGCGCCACTGGTATGCGCAGGAGATCTATGTCAAGGAGATCCCCCCCTCCCGGGGGCACATCGAGGTGGTGGTCCTGCTTTTTGAGAAGGAGGCCGATTCCGATCGTTACGCCTGGCGGCAGACCTGGTACGCCGAGCATCATGAGGAGTCGACCCTCTGTTTCTATGCCACCCCTTACCTGGGCAACCTCATCGGTCCCGGAATCGGTCAGTCAACCTATGGCGGTTGTTTCCTCCTCTTCCCTCCCCGGCCGATCCCCAACGTCTGGGAGGATTCCCGCTTCGACTTTGCCCGGACGCTGGAAGAGCGTCTGGTCGCTGGCGCACTTTTTCACTCCTCGCAGAAACTGATCACACTCGTCTCCCCCGGACCGCCTTCGGTTCGGATGCGCCGGATCGCCCGGCAGTACCGAAAAAAGATTCTTCACATCCCGCTGAGCCGTTTTTCCCTCCAGACCCTCCAGCGGCTGCGGCGGTTTCATGTCTTGAACGGGAAGCATGTCCGGAGCTTTGCGTCGCAGTTTATAAGGGATTTTTGAGCGATACAGGATTAAGGGCGGAGGGACAAAGGCACAGACGCCAAGGGCGCGGAGAAGAACCAAAATCAAAGGCAAAAGCAATCAACCACGGGGAACACGGGGGACACGGGGAAAGGCAAAACCGGGAAAGCAATTTACCATGAAGACATGAAGGCCATGAAGAGAGGAAGGGCAAATCCCCCTCAGTTCTCCTTCCGGAAAGAGGAGGTTGTGGTGCCCCTTATGATCAGAAAGCTCTCACGGCATCGGCGGTGGCGGGGATTCCTGCAGAAAGTTCAGGAAGGTCTGGGCCACGTGGGTGTGGAGCTCCTGGTCAAGCCGGATAAAGAGGAAGTTCCGGGAGAGGGGTTCATCACAGATTTCCACGGTTTTTAACGTGCCCTGCCTGATCTTCTCCCGGATCGCCCATTTCGAGACGCAGGCGGTGCCGATCCCCTTTTCCACGGCGCTGATGATGAGGTCCGTGCTTGCCGAGGTCATCACGATGTTGAGATCCGTCGGTTTGATCTTCATTTCCCGAAGTCTGCGCTCCATCATGTGGCGGGTTCCCGATCCTTTCTCCCGCCGGATGAAGGGCTCCTTCATCAGGTCTTCCCGGGCGATACTCTTTCTCGTTGTCCAGGGGTGGTCTTTTCCCACAATAAGGACCAGTTCATCTTCGCAGAGTTTTTCCGTGAGTACGCCGGGATAGAAGACCTGGTCTTCCACCATCCCGACTTCGATCTCTCCTTCGATCAGCGCCTTCAGGATCCCCCGGGTATTTGTGACCCGGTGATTGACATGGATCCGGGGATATTTCCTCCGAAAGGTGAAGAGGATGTCGGGGAAGACGTAACGGGCCAGGGTCGTGCTGGTCCCCACCGACAAGGTTCCCTTGACCGAGTTGGCCAGTTCGTCAACCTCTTTACGGGCGGCAGCATGGATATCGAGGATCTCCAGGGCGCGTTTTTCAAACTCCCGTCCGATCAAGGTAAGAGAAACAGCCCCCCGCTGCCGGTTGACGAGCTGGACCCCTAATTCCTCTTCGAGATTCTTGATGATCCGGCTCACGGCCGATTGGGTGATAAAGTTTTCTTCAGCGGCTCTGGAAAAATTCAACGTCTTTGCCACGCTGCAGAAGACCTTCAGACGATGATCGTCCATCGTATTCTTTCCGATCAAATTGAAAAAAGCCTGTCAACATACTAAAGATCAGGACTTCCGAAGTCAATCCGAATCTGTTTGCTTATGATCTTTTCGCATGGACGGGATCAGTTTTATGAATTTCCCTTCATCTTCCTAATATGCTTTTATAATAAATCAGGAAATAAAACAGTGTTTGAGGTGAACCGTGCTGTACGCATTTGCCGGCGTTTTGGTTTTTATTCTTTTTTCCTTACTTTTTGTGCGGGGGAGTCTGTTCCTCTCTTCTCTGTTGCGGCCGAAGAGACCTACGGAGCAAAAGGAGATGATCTATGAATGCGGCGAGGATCCCGTCGGGGGCGGCTGGGTGCAGTACAACGTCCGCTTCTACATCATTGCGGTGATTTTTATCATTTTCGACGTGGAGGTGATCTTCATCTATCCCGTCGCGATGGTTTTCCGGGAGATGATCGGGAGAGGAACGGGGCCTTACGTCCTGGGGGAACTCATCGTCTTCGTTCTGATCCTTCTGGCGGGGCTGGTCTATGTCTGGAAGAAGGACGATCTGAGCTGGGTGAAGACGATCCGCGAAGAGTAAGGATGCCGTGAAACGGCATCCTCAACGTCTGATGGAAATTGCTGCCGGAGTGTTTCATGGGATTGCTGGAAAACAAACTGCCGGAAAATGTTTTTTTTACCAAAATTGATCAGTTGACGCTGCGCTGGGGATTGCGCAACTCGCTTTGGTACATGCTCTTTGCCACGGCCTGCTGTGCGATTGAACTGATGCAGACCGGCATGTCCAGGTACGACTTCGACCGGTTCGGAATGATCCCCAGGGCTACGCCCCGGCAGTCGGATTTGATGATCGTAGCCGGGACGGTGACCTACAAGATGGCCCTGCGGATTCGCCGCCTCTACGAGCAGATGCCGGAGCCGAAGTACGTGATCTCCATGGGAAGCTGTGCCAACTGCGGCGGCGGCTTCGTCCACAGCTACAATGTTTTGAACGGGGTGGACAAGATTATTCCCGTGGATGTCTATGTGCCGGGCTGTCCGCCGCGGCCCGAGGCGCTGATCGAGGGCTGCCTGAAGTTGATGGACAAGATTGATCGGGAACCGCGGCTGGTGAGGAGTGCGAAATGATCCGTATCGCGGAAATCGAAAAGACGATTGAGCAGGAACAGGCCGGCGGGTTGCTTCGATGTGAGAAGGAAGGAGAGTTTCCCCTCCTGTGGGTTGAAAAGGAACAGCTCGTGGCGGTTCTTCGACTCCTTCGTGACCGTTTCGATTTCGAGTCCCTCATGTGCGAGACGGCGGCCGACAAGGGGAATCATTTTGATCTGATCTATCACCTTTTCTGTACGGTCCGCAGGGAGACCCTGGTGATCAAGACGGAGGTTCCCCGCGGGAATCCGCAGGTGGAGACGGCGGAAGAGGTATGGAGCTCGGCCAACTGGTACGAACGGGAGATCTTCGATCTGTTCGGTGTGGAGTTCATCGGCCACAGTGACCTGTCAAGGATCCTGCTCCCGCCGGACTGGGTCGGCCATCCCCTCCGGAAGGACTACAGCCCGGCCGCGGAGTATCACGGCATGAAAATCGAGTTTTGATGAAACGGTTTAAGACGAAACCCCGAGGTTGAAAATGGCAACCGTACGATCCACGTTACGGACACAGGAAATGCTCCTCAACATGGGGCCGCATCATCCGAGTACTCACGGGGTACTGAGGCTGATTCTCCGTCTCGACGGGGAGGTGGTGGAAGATGTTTTCCCGGATATCGGCTATCTCCACCGGGGGATCGAGAAAATCGGAGAGTCCCTGACCTACAGGCAGTTCATCCCCTACACCGACCGGGTGGAGTACCTCTCATCGATGAACGTCAATCACCTGTACTGCATGGCCGTGGAAAAACTGGCCGGGATCGAGGTGCCGGAACGGGCGGAATACATCCGGGTGATCATGGCGGAGTTGAACCGGATCATCAGCCACATCATCGGCTGCGGGGCGCTTGCCATGGACCTCGGCGCCTTCACCCCATTTCTCTACGGCGTGGTGGAACGGGAAAAGGTGAACGATCTTTTCGAGATGACCTGCGGCCAGCGGCTGACCTACAATTACATGAGAATCGGCGGGGTCTCGCAGGACCTGCCCGAAGGATTTGTCGGGAAGTGCAATCTCTTTCTCGACGAGATGAAGTCCCGGTGGGACGAGATCAACCGGCTCATCACCGGAAATGAAATCTTCGTGCGGCGGCTGGCGGACGTGGCCGTCCTGACCGTGGAGGACGCCTTCGGTTACAACATCACCGGTCCCAACCTTCGTGCTTCCGGTGTGGACTGGGACCTTCGGCGGGACATGCCCTACTCGGTCTATGACCGCTTCGGTTTTGATGTTCCCGTGGGCTACGGAGAGCGGGGAACCGTCGGGGACAGCTACGACCGTTATCTCATGCGGGTCCGGGAGATCTACGAATCCCTCCGGATCGTCCGGCAGGCACTGGACGGACTGCCGGAGGGGGAGGTGCAGGCGAGGGTCCCGAAGATCTTCAAACCGCCCGCAGGTGAGGTCTATATGAGGGCGGAGAGCCCCAGGGGGGAGATGGCCGTATATATCGAAAGTGACGGTTCGGCCAGGCCTGCACGAATCAAGTTCAAGACCCCTTCGTTTAATTCTCTGGGGGTGTTCAATAAGATCTGCCGGGGACATATGCTTTCCGACCTCGTGGCCGTGATCGGAAGTTTTGACATCGTCCTCCCGGAAGTGGACAGGTGACGGAGATGGAATCGAGCAGCAGACTCTTCTCGGAATTTCTGCAGCGGAGCCTACACATCAGTCCGGCTCTTGCCGCCGTCTTGTCGCTGATCGTTGGTGTCGGACTTGGCGTGGCGGCGATTCCCCTGATCCCCGGTTTCGGGAGTTACCTGGAGCGGAAGGTCGCGGCCGACATCCAGCAGCGGATCGGACCGAACCGGGCGGGGTTCCTTCCCTTCGGGATCATGCAGGTCCTGGCCGACGGGATCAAGACATTGCAGAAGGAAGATCTGATCCCGGCCAAGGCGGACCGCTTTCTCTTCCGTGCGGCGCCCTATGTCTGTATCGTCGGGGTTTTCTCCTGCTTTGCTGCGATCCCGTTTTCGGAGTACTGGTACCCGGCGGACCTGAACATAGGGGTCTATTATATCCTCTGCGTTTCGTCGCTCATGGCGGTCGGGATCGTCCTGGCGGGGTGGGCGTCGAACAACAAATGGACCCTCCTCGGCGGGATCCGTTCGGCCGGGCAGATGGTGAGCTACGAGATTCCCATCGCCGTGTCGGTGGTGACCGTGGCCATGCACTTCGGTTCCCTCGATCTTGCCGAGATTACGGCGGCGCAGAAGAACGGATGGGCCGTCGCTTTCTGGAATACCAATCCTTTTATTACGCTCTCTTTCGTTGTTTACTGGATCGCGGCCCTGGCCGAATGCAACCGGACCCCGTTCGATCTTCCGGAGGCAGAGTCGGAATTGGTGGCGGGCTACTTCACGGAGTACAGCGGCCTTCGCTTTTCCTTCTTTGCCATTGCCGAATATGCCGAAATGTTCGTTGTTTCGGCCATGGCCGTGATCCTCTACTTCGGCGGGTTCACTCTCCCCTTCGAGGGCTCTCTTTCCGTACTGAAGGGGTTGCCCGGAGGCGGGCTCGCGACGCTTCATTTTGCCGTCTTCCTGGTCAAGGTCTGGTTCATGATCTTTCTCATGATCTGGATCCGCTGGACCCTGCCCCGCTACCGGATCGACCAGTTGATGGATCTCTGCTGGAAGGGGCTTTTGCCCCTTGCCTTTTTAAACTTCTTAGGGTCGGCCTGTTGGATGGCCCTGATCGGTTAAGACATGTTGAAAATGTTCAGGCAGACCGTGAAGACCCTTCGCACCTCCCTCACCGGGATGCGGATTACGGCGCGTTATTTCAAACCGGGCACGGAGGTAACCCGGGAGTATCCCGAGGTTCCGCCCTTATCCTTTGAGCGAACCCGGGGGCGGATGGATGTGGCCATGGATCGGTGTACCGCCTGCACCTTGTGTGCGAAGGCCTGTCCCGTGGAGTGCATCACCATCGAGACGGAAAAGAAGCGGGAAGGGAAGGGGAGGCGGGCGGCCCGGTTTGTCATCGATTTTTCCCGGTGCATGTTCTGCGGGCTCTGTGTGGAGGCCTGTCCTACGAAGGCGATCCGGCATACGGGCAAGTGCGATTTCTCCTCTTATCTGCGGGAAGACCTGGTGGAGGATTTCGGCATGGGATTCTACACGGAGGAGGAGAAGACAATAAAAACCAAGGCACTAAGGATCAAAGGCACAGAGGGGCAAAGTTGAAAGTAAAAAGCAAAGTCTAAACCAAAAGGCATTCACCATGAAGGATGATGAAGTCGTAAAAAGTCACGAAGCCCTTCGACCCTTCGACCAGCTCAGGACAGGCGTGCTCAGGGCGAACGGTGTAAGTTATTGATATTCCGTTCGTGGTGAGCCTGTCGAACCATGAACGGAATCCGGAAAACGATTTTTTACGACTTCATCAAGGATATGAAGGGTATGAAGAAAGAAAGGGCAAATTCACCGCAGTCTCCCTGCCGGGAGAGGGGAAGTTGTTTTGCCTTGAGGATGTCACTTCCTCTCCCCTTAGGGAGAGGATGGAGGTGAGGGGGGACGTTGGCTTCCGTCTGACCGTTGACTCTTACAAACCGAGGGATCATGGAACTCAAAGAGATCATCTTCATCCTGCTGGTTGTTGTAACGATCGTGTCTGCTTGGCTTGTGGTCTCGCTGAAGCACATCATCCACGCGGCCTTTGCTCTGCTGATCACTTTCTTCGGTGTCGCCGGGCTCTTTGTCTATATCAGCGCCGATTTCCTGGCCGCGACACAGATTCTGATCTATGTGGGCGGGGTCATGATTCTCGTATTGTTTGCCATCATGCTCTCCGAGAAGGTTTATAACGTCAGCATATTCAACCGGTCGAAGATCCTGCCGGCTCTGCTCGTCTTCGGCGGGGTACAGTTTGTTCTTGTGCGGGTGATGTTGGAGTCGGCCTGGAGGATAAGGCCGGGAACGGCTTCGGTGATGCGCCCCACGACGAAGATCCTGGGGCGGCTTCTATTGAATGATTACCTGCTTCCGTTTGAGCTGGTCTCCGTTCTGCTCCTTGCCGCGCTGATCGGTTCGGTGGTGCTGATCCGAAAAGAGGTCCGGCGGGGACAACGCGGGGGGGAGGGGTGATGATCTCCCTGGAAAGCTATCTTTTTGTCGGAATGATGCTCTTTGTTTTCGGCATGTTCGGGATCATCACCCGGAAGAATGCCATCAGCGTTCTTCTCGGATTTGAACTGGTGATGAATGCCGCGGGGCTCAATTTTGCGGCCTTCTCCCATTTTACGGACAAGACCATCCATGGGCAGGTCTTTACCCTCTTTATTATCGCCCTGGCTGCGGCGGAGTCGGTGGTCATCCTGGCCCTGATCATTGCGGTCTACCAGAAGATGGATACGATTCAGATCGATGAGATTGATTCCTTAAAAGGGTAAAGGGGGCCTGTTTGCAGATACTGTGACGCACCGGGAGTGCCGCCGTATTTACGAACAGGGCCGCTCAGCCCGGCATGAAGGGAAGGCATTTATGATGACATACGATTTAGCGCATCCATCTTTTCCCGTGATTGTGCTGCTCCTTCCCCTTTCGGCCTTCGTGGTGCAGCTCTTCTTCGGCAAAAGGCTTCCCCGGGGCGGGGACTGGATTTCCACGACGGCGATCCTCGGCGGGTTCGTGCTTTCTCTCCTCACTGCGGTTGATGTCCTTTCTTACGGTGACCCGAACTTTCATTATGAGGTTTCCGTCCCCTGGATTGCCTTCGGTCATGTCACGCTGACCATGGGGATGCTCGTCGATAACCTTACGGCGATCATGCTCGTCCTCGTAACGGGGATTGCCTCGTGCGTTCACTTCTTTTCCATGTACTATATGGACGGTGATGCCGGGTATCATCGCTATTTCGGTTATCTCTCCTTCTTTTGTTTTTCCATGCTGGGGATCGTGATTTCCGATAATCTCCTGATGACCTTCATGTTCTGGGAACTGGTCGGGTTTGCCTCCTATTCCCTGATCGGATTCTGGTTTCACAGGGACTCCGCCGCGGAGGCGCAGAAGAAGGCTTTCGTGGTCAACCGTGTCGGCGATGTCGGGTTCATTGTCGGTCTGATGATCGTCTTCTCCCGGGTCGGGGACTTCCGTTTCAGCCGGGTTTTTGATGCCGTCGGCGCCGGCTCCTTCAACGGCGCAGTCCTCTTCGGGATTCCTCTTTTGACTGTTGCCGGAATCGGGATCTTTCTCGGGGCCATGGGGAAGTCGGCCCAGTTCCCCCTCCACGTCTGGCTCCCCGATGCCATGGAGGGGCCGACCACGGCGAGTTCCCTGATTCATGCCGCAACGATGGTGGCGGCAGGGGTCTTTCTTACGGCCCGGATCTTTCCGGTTCTGACGCCGGAGGCGTTGGTCTTCGTGACCTGGATCGGTGCGATCACGGCGATGATGGCGGCGACGATCGCCCTGGTCCAGCGGGATATCAAAAAGGTTCTCGCCTACTCCACGATCAGCCAGCTCGGTTATATGATGTTGGGGCTCGGCGCCGGCGGTTACGCTGCGGGGTTGTCTCATCTCTTTACCCACGCCTTCTTCAAGTGCCTTCTCTTCCTCTGTGCCGGGAGCGTGATCCATTCCCTCCACACGCAGGACATGTTCGAGATGGGGGGGCTCAGAAAAAAAATGCCCGTGACTTTTATCACGATGCTGTCGGGGGCGCTTGCAATCTCCGGTGTCCCCTTTTTCTCCGGCTTCGTCAGTAAAGATGCCATCCTGACCCAGGTTTATCTGAAGACGCTGGAACAGCCCGACCTGCTCCATCGCATTCCCTTCCTCCTTGGGATGGGGGCGGCGGTGCTGACGGCCTTCTACATGTTTCGTTTGATCTTTCTGACCTTCTTCGGTACACCGAGGGATCGGGGCAGATTTGATCACGCCCATGAATCGCCGCCTCTGGCGACGGTTCCTCTGGTGATCCTCGCGCTCTTTACCTTCGGGTTCTTCTGGAGCGGAAGTGTCGATCTGCCTGTGCCGGGCCATGCGGTTCGGATTCCCGTGGGGTTTGTTGAGGAAGGATGGATCTCTCATCTTCTCGTGCCGCCTGCCCTCAAAGGTCTTTCCGTCTCCACAGCGGAAGGAGATTACAGCGAAGCGAAGGAAGTCGAAGAAGGATATGCGGATCCGCACTCTGCAGCCCACCGCCGGGTGGGTCTCCTTTCCATGGCGGCGGCCGCCGCCGGGATTCTACTGGCCTGGATGATCTATCTGAAAGAATGGATCTCCGCCGGGGCGGTCCGGCGCCGGATGATTGTTGCGGCCTTGTTCCTGGAAAACCTCTGGTATTTCGATTATCTCTATGACCGGGGAATCGTCCGGGGTCTGCATCGATGGAATCGTGCCGTCTTCCGGTTTGACCGGAAGGTGATTGACGGGCTGGTAAATGCCGTTGGTTGCGGCGGAGCCTGGACGGGACGTCTTGCCGGGGCTTTCGACCGGAACGTGATCGACGGATTGGTGACCCTGACAGCGGACTCCGCTCAACGTCTGGGGCGGGAGTTCAGCCGGTTTCAGACCGGCCGGATACAGGGGTATGTTTTTTTGGGCCTGCTGGCCCTCTGTCTCTATGTGATCGTCGGGGTAATGTAATGAATCGAAGGGAGCGGACCTGAAATGCTGATGAATCATATCCTGTCGTGGATGACCTTCTTTCCCCTTTCGGTCATGGTGGTGATTCTCTTTCTTCCCGGATCAAAGAAAAACCTGATCCGATGGACCGGTGTTCTCGGTTCTCTGGTTCCCTTCCTCCTTTCCTGCTGGATCTTTTTCGTCTATCAGGACAACGGCTCCCTGGCCTTCGTGGAGAGAAGCGCATGGATTCCCCTCTTTCATATCGAATACTACATGGCCATCGACGGGCTTTCCGCCTCCCTTCTGATCCTGACGGCGCTGATCTCCTTTATCGCCGTGGTGGCCTCGTGGGGGATCGAAAAGCAGTTGAAAGGGTACTTCGCCCTGATGATGCTCCTGGAGACGGGGATGATCGGGGTCTTCTGTGCCCTCGACTTTTTCCTCTTTTACATCTTCTGGGAGCTGATGCTCCTGCCGATGTATTTCCTCATCGGGATCTGGGGGGGGCCGCGGAAGGAGTATGCTGCGATCAAGTTCTTTCTCTACACCCTTGCGGGTTCGGTTCTGATGCTCCTCGCCATGCTGGCGATCTATTTTTATTCGAATATCGACGGTCACCACTCCTTCGATCTTATCGCCCTGGCGGCGCACTACAAACAGTTCGAGGCGGCTCCTCCCATATTCGGTTTCCGCTTTCCCCTGATCGTCTTTGCAGCGCTCTTCATCGGTTTTGCCATCAAGATACCCGTCTGGCCCTTCCACACCTGGCTGCCCGACGCCCATGTGGAGGCGCCCACGGCGGTCAGTGTGATCCTGGCGGGGGTTCTTCTCAAGATGGGGGGATACGGTCTGCTCAGGATCTGTTATGCCGTCTTCCCCCGGGCGGCGATCTACTTCGCCGTGCCCATCGGGATTCTCGGGGTGACCAGTATTCTCTACGGCGCCTTCTGCGCCATGGCCCAGAAAGATCTGAAAAAACTGGTGGCCTACTCCTCCGTTTCCCATATGGGGTATGTCATGTTGGGGATTGCCGCCCTGCGGGAGACCAGTATGTTAGGCGCCGTCATGCAGATGTTCAACCACGGCACGGCCACGGCCATGATGTTCCTTCTCGTCGGGGTGATCTATGACCGGGCACATCACAGGGACATGGAAAGGTTCGGCGGGATCGGGGCGGTGGTCCCCCGCTACATGGGGGTGATGATCCTGGCGACCTTCGCTTCGATGGGTCTGCCGGGGCTCTCCGGGTTCATCTCGGAGATCTTCGTCTTCCTGGGCTCCTTCCGGTCGGGGATTGCCTCCCATGCCGGGTCGGTCTGGAACTTTGTGAACTTTCAGTCCCTGACGATTATCGCCGCATTCGGTGTCGTGATTACGGCGGCCTATCTCCTCCGGATGCTGCAGAAGGTTTTTTTGGGTCCCCTGAATCCGGAATATGAGAACCTGGCCGAGATCAACGGCCGGGAAATCTTTACCCTCGTGCCTCTGGGGATTGCCGTGATCGTCTTCGGCGTTTACCCTATGCCGTTGATCCGGTTGATGAACTCATCCGTGACGCATCTTGTCGGGTTCATCCTGGGGAGTCAGTAGGGCAGAGATGGGGAATAGAAATTGGAAATTGGGAAAGATTAAAAGCATTCACCTGAATTAAACCAGGGTGACTCTATGTCTTTACTGCAACAGAATATTCTCGATGTGCAGCGCCTCCTTCCGGAGATCCTTCTCTTCGGTGTCTTTGGGGTGATGCTGACGGCCGACCAGTTTCTGCCGAGACGGCGGAAAAAGTGGATCGTTACTTTGGGGATTGCGGGGCTGGCTGTTGTCGGTTGTCGTCTGGTCATGGAAGGAATGACGGTGGCCCGATCGGGGCCGGTTTCCCTCTTCGGAGGAATGATGGTTGTCGATCATTTCGCGATCTTTTTCCAGTGGATCTTCCTGGTCACGACCGTTGTTGCCCTGCTGATGGCTGTCCGCTCGGACGAGATTGAGAAACAGAACGAAGGGGAATACTACATTCTGACCGTGGCGGTCTGCTTCGGGATGTTCTTTCTTGCCGCCTCGACTCACCTGTTGATGATCCTCCTCTCCTTCGAGATGATCAGCATCGTCTCCTACGTGCTGGCCGGCTACCTGCGGGGGGATCCCCGGTCGAGCGAATCCGGGATCAAGTACGTGATCTACGGCGCTTTTACGACGGGGATCATGATCTACGGGATGTCTCTTCTCTACGGCCTGACCGGGTCATTGCAGATTGAGCGGATTCACGATTTCCTGATGACCGCCCGGACAGGGGTGGTTCCCGTGACGGTGATTCTCCTGATGATCTCGGCGGGGATGCTCTACAAGATCGCCGCCGTTCCCTTTCATATGTGGTCGCCCGATGTCTATGAAGGGGCACCGACGGCGGCGACCGCTTTCTTCTCCGTCGGTCCGAAGGCGGCGGGGTTCGCCATCCTGATCCGGTTCTTCCTGGTGACCTTCGGCAAGGATTTTCAGGTTGACTGGCGGCAGATCATGGCGATCCTCTCGATGGCGACGATGACGATCGGGAATTATACGGCGCTCAGGCAGGAGAACGTGAAACGGATGCTGGCCTACTCCAGTATCAGCCATGCCGGATATCTCCTTATGGGAATGGCCGTGGCCTCGCCCGCGGGACGCAGTGCCATCCTTTTCTATCTCCTTGTTTACATGGTGATGAATTCGGGCGCCTTTATCGTGGTCCTCGCACTGGAGAACATTCTGCACGATTCGGACCTTGCGATTTACAGAGGGATCGGGACCCGGCTGCCGCTGCCGGCGGTGACGATGGTCATCTTTCTTGTCTCTCTCGCCGGTCTTCCCCCCACGGCCGGTTTTGTGGGAAAATTCTTCCTCTTCAAGGCGGTGATCGCCGAGAAGCTCTATCTTCTGGCCCTGGTGGGCATTGTCAACAGCCTGGTTGCTCTCTATTACTATATGCGGGTGGTCAAAGCGATGTATATGGAACAGCCGGAGCAGGCGTTGCCGCAGGAGATGTCGGTAACGCCGCTCTATCGTTTTCTGCTGGTCTTGTCGGCGGTGCCGATACTTTATCTTGGGATTTTCTTCGAAACGGTTTATCATATATCGGCCCAAGTCGTGTTCGGGTAGGGGGACACAGGGACGGATTTATTGGAGAGCCTTGTAATGCCGGGTGACAGCGGAAATTTCAGGTTTCCTTTTCGGGGAATCTCGCGGGAGAAGTTCTATACCGAGTCGGACCCGAAATTCTATGAGAAGGTAGAAGAGATTTCATCCTGCTGGCAGGAGGAGTTCGATGCCGGGAATCTGCATGCCGTGGCTGCCCTGCTGAAGGAAGGGGGGCCGGCGTTTTTGCATGTTCCCTGGATCCGGGAACAGATAAGGGTCTGGGAGGAGGAGGCGAGCGAGTCCTCGTTGAAACTTCTTCAGGAGATTGAAGCGATCGTGACCGGCAAGTCCCATGAGACCGGAAGTCAAAAGCCTTTCGGTGAAAAACAGTTGATGCTCAAGGAGTATGATACCTATCTCCACCGTTTCATCGAGCTCTGTGAGAAACGGCGACTGATCTGCGGAGATTGCCCCAATTTTCAGCAGGACCCCTATATCGTCTCCTGCTTTGCCGACTGTGATTTCCCGGCACGGCGTGAGAAACTTCGGGAGGTTGCCGGGGGTGTCAGGCGGATGGAGACGATCTTTCAACATCCTCCCTACCTGAAAGCCCTTCGCATGGTGGTGCTCGATGGTGAGATCTTTCGGAAACGGAAGAATCCCGGAAGGGGTTAACAACAGCGGGCCATGACCTGCTTTCTCCCGTTCCGTTTTGCCTCGTAGAGCGCCTGGTCGGCCACTTCAAGAATCTCTCCGTTTTGCATAAAGGATTGACAGTTTGAGACGATTCCGCAACTGAAGCTCACCGCTACAGGGGAATGAGAAGGGATCGTCAGGGGCTTTTGTATCAGCCGTTGCAGGATTCTCTCCATGATCGTAAGGCCGGCCGTGATATCCGTGTCGGGCATGATGACGGCAAACTCCTCACCGCCGATCCGGCAGACCACATCCACCCGCCTCAGATTTTTCTTCAGGAATTGTGCAAACTTGCGGAGGACCTGGTCCCCGACCTGATGGCCATGGCTGTCGTTGATTTTTTTGAAATGGTCGAGGTCGACAATCGCGACGCAGAAAGGAAAACCTTGCCGGGACATGCGGGCGATCTCTTCTCCCAGGCGGTTGTCGAAGTAGCGCCGGTTGAAGATATGGGTCAGATGATCGATGACGGCCATTTTCTTGTAGGAGCGAAGTGCCCGGACCTCTCTTTCCAGTTTTGCGATCTTTTCCTCATAGTATCCGGGATCGTAGGGGATGGGATTGGTTTTACGGGCGAGGTCGGGTGAAACGATCTTCTTCTCAATGGCTATGCCTTGACTCATGGTTCACTCCTGTTTCAGGTCCGCAGTTTTGACACAAATGGTATGTAAGCAAAGACTGTGCCAACCAGGTTTTTGTCTGTAACTGTATGATTTTAATGAATTTCAGAAAAAATCATCCGGCTCCGGGGAGGACATTTCTTTGTCGGTGTCGTATCTTTTGACGGGGGGGAGCGGGGATTATCATGAAGAACCGGCGGGGGATTATGATATACTTCCTCTTTGTTTGATCGTGGTAAAACGTTCCTCAGGGAGGTTCCATGCGGGTTGCAATCATTGGAGCAGGGATTGCAGGGTGCCATGCCGCCGCTCTGCTTGCAGGGGAAGGGCATGAGGTCCTCCTTTACGATCCGATGTCGCCCTGGGAGAAACCCTGCGGTGGTGGGATCACTCCCCGAAACTTCAGAGATTTTCCTTTCCTTAATGAGTTCCGGTCCGGCTGTTTTCCCGTCCACCGGATGCTGATGGAGGCGCCCGACGGCACAAGATGCGTCATTCCGTTTCCCGAACCGGTATGGATTGCCTCCCGGCATGCACTCGGAGAGTTCCTCCTGAAACGGGCGGAGGCGGCTGGCGCCCGGCATCTGAGGCAACAGGTCATCAGGGTTGAGGGAAAAGGGGAAGGGTGGAGGGTTGTCACCGGGGGAGGAAAAACCGGAGCCGATTTCCTTGTCGGCGCCGACGGGGTCAACAGTATGGTCCGCTCCCGGTTGTCCGCCCGGTTGCCCCGAAAAGACGAAACGTTGGCCGTCGGCTACTGGATCGAAGGGGCGATGGAAGATGAACTTGTGATCGCCTTTCTGAAGGGGATTTCCGGTTATCTTTGGATCTTCCCGCGGAAAGAGCACCTCTCCGCCGGGATCGGGGCCCGGGTGGGAGAGGCCTCGGGCCGGGAACTGTTCGGACACCTCGACCGGTACCTTGAACGGTTTGATGCACGCCTCATGGAACGGCCCAAAAAACCTTATGGGGCCTTGATCCCGGCGCTGACCCGGGAGGGGTTGAAGGTGAACCGCATCTGCGGGGGAAACTGGGCGCTGATCGGTGATGCCTCCGGGCTTGTTGATCCGGTGACGGGCGAGGGGATCTATTACGCCTTCCGGTCCGCCGAATTTCTTGTTGAGGCCTTCCGGTGGTGTAAGGTGGAAATGTATGAAGAGATCTGCCGGAAACGGATCGTACCCGAACTTCGTCAGGCGGCGGCCTATGTGCGGACCTTTTTCGATCCCGGCGTCTCCTGCCGTCTGGTGCAACTTGCCGGAGACAAGGCGGGCGTCCGGCGACTTCTGGCAAGGCTGATTGCCGGGGAGCAGGGGTATCGCACTTTGAAGAGGGAACTGCTGAAGGTCATTCCCTCACTTTTTTGGGATTTCCTGGGAAATATGTTTCCGGGCGAATTGAAATGATTCGGTTTACATGATATACATGTGGATAGATCTATCAATATGTTTAATTGTTGTGCTTGAGGTTTGACCCGTTTGGACATTCCCTTATATTCATACATCCTGTTCACCCTCGGTTTTCTTCTGTTTTCCGCCTTTATCTCCGGTTCGAAGAAGGCCTTCTTTTTTCTGGATCGTGAGGAGATCCTCTCTCTTCCTTCCGGGAAGGGGCGGGAGGCGCTCCTCTTTCTAAGTGGGAAACCGAGACGTACCCTGCTGACGCTTCTGATCCTGCACCTCGTTTTCCAGGCTTTGTTGGTGCTCTTTACGCTGACGGCCATTCAACAGGCGCCGGCCCGGTTGGCGGCGCTTTTCTGCCTCCTGATTCTCTATCTTGCCGTCGGAAGGATTCTTCCGCGTGCCCTGGTGCAGGGGCGGGAACTGCTCTATCTCCGGAATGCGGCCGTCTATTTGAAATTTCTTTTTCGTCTTGTTGCCCCTTTTCGGGCCATTGTTGAGAAGATCTCCTTTTTTCTGCTCCGGGGAAGCGGCGGGGAATTGCCGATGTTTCAGGATCGGGACTTCATCCACCGGGTGATGCCGGTGCCGGAGGAGGGTCCGGGACTGTATGAACGGGAGATGGTTCAGAACGTCATGGAGTTCCAGGAAACACTGGTCAAGGAAGTGATGACGCCCCGGCCCGACATGTTTTGTGTCGAACTGGAGGAGGATGTGCAGAGCGTTATGGAGAAAATCCGCACCTCCCGTTATTCCCGTATCCCCGTGTATGAGAAGGATCTCGATCATATCGTGGGGATCCTCTATGCCAAGGATCTGCTCTCCCTCCTGATCGAAGAGAACGGTATGGAACGGCATTGTATCGGGGAACTACAGCATCCGGCATTGCATATTCCGGAAACCAAACGAGTCAGTGAACTCCTCCGTGATTTCAAGAAGCAGAATGTTCATATTGCCATGGTGGTGGATGAGTTCGGCGGGGTGGAAGGTCTGGTCTGTCTTGAGGATCTCCTGGAAGAGATCGTGGGAGAACTCCAGGACGAGGCGGATGAGGAAGAGCGGCCGGTAAAAAAGATTTCCGACCGGGTCTGCCGTGTTTCCGCGATGTTGCCGCTGGAGGATTTCAACACCCTCTTCCAGGTTTCCATTGAAAGTGAGGACTACGAGACGGTCGGGGGGTTTGTGGTGGATCAATTGGGGCATTTTCCCAAATGGGGGGAGCGGATTCGTTATGAAGGGCTGGAGATCGTGGTTTACCGGGTCCGGAAGGTCCGGGTCCTGGAACTGATGGTCACCCGGCTCGATGACGTTCCGGCAGAGGGTGAAGCTCCTGCCGGAGAGATGTAAAACGCATGTGGCTGAATCTTTTCTATCTGATTGCCGGACTGGCCGGATTCGTCGGGGAGGCCTTTTTCGCCGTTGCCGAGAATGCCCTGGTGGCTTCCGATAAACTGCTTCTTCTCGATCAGAAGGAGAAAGGGCCGGGGATCCTGCCGCTGTTGCAGATGCTTTCCCATCCACAGCGGATCTCCCAGACCCTGCTCGTCGGATCGGTCTTCTCCGTGGGGGTTGGTACAACCTTTTCTTTTCTGCTCCTTTTCCGTCTCAGCGGCGGTACGCCCGGTTTGCTTCTTCTTCCGGTTTTTGCCTTTCTCCTGATCCTGATCATCGTTTTTGCGGAAGTCCTTCCCCGTGCGATTTTTTCGGATTGTCCCGAGGAAACGGCCCTTCGTATCGCCCGGCCCCTTGCGGTCTGCATGTCGTCTCTGCGTGTTGTGATCGACCCGGCCCTACGCTTTTTCGAGACCGTACGCACGATTTCCGGGTTGAAAGGGAAAGAGGAAACCCCCTTTGTTGAAGACGAGGACCTGGAGTGGATCCGCCGGTTTGTCCGGGGGAGTGAAACCCTGCGCAGAGAGGAGGTCCGGATCATCCGGAAAATCATCGATTTCAGCGAGATCCGTGTCCGCGATGTTTGTGTCCCCCTCGAACAGGTGATCGCGGTCGAGGAGAGGGAGAATATTTCCCGGGCCATTCGGAAAATTCGGGAAAGCGGATTCACGCGCCTTCCCGTCTATCGGAAGGAAGAACATGAAATTGTGGGCATACTTCATGCCCTCGATCTCTTCAGCCAGCGGGGACTCGATACTCCGGTGGACGCGTGCTGCCGTCAACCCTTCTTTGTTTCGGAGGAGACCTTGATTCGTGATCTCTTCCGGGACCTCCAGCGATTGGGGATCGTCATGGCCGTGGTCCGGAATCATACAGGCAGGGCGGTCGGCATTGTCACCATGGAAGATCTGCTGGAGGAGATCTTTGGAGAGATTGAGGATGAATTTGACCTGAAGGATCAGTTTTTCCGGAAGATCGGCCGCGGGGAGTATCTTGTGGATACCCGGGTTGACCTTGATGCTTTGCAGGAGGCTCTTCAGTTGCCGATTCCCCGAAACGGCTATCGGACCTTGAACGGGTATATCCTTCACTATCTTCGGCGGGTCCCCCAGGAGGGGGAACGGTTCACCATCGGGGACCTGATGTTTAAGGTCGAGCTGGCCGATCAACGGAGAATTTATAAACTCTTTGTACGAAAACTGGAATTTCCCCGATAGGTCCGATATCCGGAATTGTTCTTGACAGTAAATATTCGGGAATGTTAATATCCCGAAGTTTGTATGAAGCCGATCATCCCATGAAAAAAGAAGACAAGGCCTTCTACAGGAAGCTCTATTCGGTCAGTACGGCCGGCATCTACATGGTTGTCGCGACGATGATCGGCTATTTTATAGGGAACAAACTGGACCGGTGGTTTGACACTTATCCCTGGCTGACCCTGTTCTTTCTCTTTTGCGGAATTGCGGCCGGGTTCAAGAACCTGATCGAAATCGCCATCAAGGAAAATAAAGAGGAATAGTCCGATATGAGCGGTGAAAAGGGGCAGCATCTGACGATCAAAGGGGTTACCTGGCCGGGATTGCTCTTTCTTCTCCTTCTCCTCGGGGCGTCCGTTCCCCTCTTCGGTCGGGGCCTTGCCCTCGGCATGGGGGTCGGAATGGCCGTGGGACTGCTGAATTTCAAGGCGATTGAGTTGATCGTCAAACGGGTGATGGGACCGGACGGCGGGAGCAGGCTCCTCTACGGAATCTTCGGAATGGTGAAGTTCCTGGTCCTGGGGGGCATATTTTTTCTGCTGATTTATTATAAATTTTTTGATGTGTACGGGATTGTCGCCGGGTTTACGGCGGTACTTCTGCTGGTGATGATGGAAGGACTGCTCCGGGCGAACCGTTTTGACACCAACGAACTGACCGTGGAGGAATAGTCGCCATGCACGAACCACCGATGTTTTTGAGCTTTCTGGGACATGAATATCTGCCGTTGGGATATGCGGTTGTTTCCGTTCTGCTCCTGCTCCTTTTAGCGAAGATCGCCACCTCCAATCTGGCCCTGGTCCCCTCGGGCCTGCAGAATTTTTTTGAATCGGTCCTGGAGATGGTCCTGAATTTCATGGCCGAGATCATGGGAGAAAAAAATGCCCGCCGGTTTTTGCCGATGATCGGGACCTTTGCGCTCTTTGTTTTTGTTTCAAACGTGATGGACGTGTTCCCCGGCATGGGGTCGGCAACCTCCAACCTCAACATCACCGTCGCCTGTGCCCTGATCGTCTTCTTTTCCGTCCATATCTTCGGGATCAAGGAGCACGGGTTCAAATACCTGAAACATTTCATGGGACCGGTCCCCTGGCTGGCCCCTCTCATGTTTCCCATTGAAATCATCGGGCATCTGGCAAGGCCGCTCTCGCACAGTCTGCGGCTTTTCGGGAATATCTTCGGGGAAGATGTCCTGTTGGCGATTCTCGCAGGCCTGGTGCCGTTTCTGGTTCCCGTCCCGATCCTCGGCCTGATGATCTTTACCAGCACGGTGCAGACCTTTGTCTTCGTCCTTCTGGCGATTCTCTATATACAGGGGGCCGTTGAGCATGGAGAACATTAGGCGGTTTTGCTGAAAGTCCATCCGTTGTGAGACGATGGAGATGAATTGCTGATTTCTCCCGGGATTTCCCCGGGATCCATTCCTGTGGTTTTTGTACAACCGGCCATGGGCCTGTAACCGCCTTCCGGGGACGGAAGCGTGGGGCACATTCCAAGGTGGGGGAACGATACCTTGCATGTGCGGCAGGTGGCATGGAGGGTGTTTCGAAAAGCCGCACACTACAGAAGGGAGGTTTACCTTATGCGTCGTATGATAACTTCTTTGTTTGTTTTTGCCGTGATGCTGCTTTCCGCCATGCCGGCCATGGCGGCGGAAGGAGCGAACGGCGGCGGTTCCAATGGGATCATCGCCATCGCCACGGCACTGGCCGTCGCCATTGCCGCCTTCGGCGGCGGGATCGGTCAGGGGAATGCCGTCAACGGGGCCATGCAGGGGATTGCCCGGAACCCCGGGGCATCCGGAAAGATCATGACCAACATGATCATCGGTCTTGCCATGATCGAGTCTCTGGTCATCTATGGTCTGGTCATTGCTTTCATGCTCCTCGGCAAAATGGGTTGATGGATGTTGCGGGGAGGCGGGACGTGTTGCGTCCCCTTTTGTTTGATGGTTTTGTAAGAATCGCTCTCTTTTTGTAAAGGTGAAGAGAATGTCCAACGTTCGTAAAATTCTTGTTGCCGTTGATTTCAGTGAGGATTCGAAAAAGACCCTCCGATATGCCTTTGATTTTTTTAAAGGGGGGGGCGTTGAGATGCATGTCGTCCATGTCATCTACGACCCGCTGCCTGAAGGTTCCTACATTCCCCATCGCTCCGTCGACGAAATGGAAAAGTCCGTTGTCGATTTGACCATGGAGGAACTGAAGAAGTTTATCTCCCGGAAAATCCTGAACAGTGGTGAAAACATAGAGCCGGTCGTTCTGCGTGGTACCCCCTATGCCGAACTGATCGGTTATGCCAAGAAATATGGTGCCGAGCTGATCGTTATCGGAAGTCAGGGAATGAGCCGTCTGGAGAAGATGCTCCTCGGGAACGTGACCGACAAGGTCGTCCGCAAATCCCCCATCCCCGTCATGGTCTATAAAGGATAGACTGTATTCCGGCAGGCCATTTCTCTCTTTCTTCTTTGAGGATATTCATGAGTGACAAGATCCGTGTCCGTTTTGCCCCGAGCCCCACGGGGTATCTCCACATCGGAGGGGTCCGTACGGCTCTTTTTAACTACCTCTATGCCCGGAAAGAGGGGGGTACCTTCGTTCTCCGGATTGAAGATACCGATGCGGAACGCTCTACGGAGGAATCGACGCAGGCGATCCTCGACGGGATGGAATGGCTCGGTCTTGACTATGACGAAGGACCGCTCCACCAGAGTGACCGTCTCGACCTCTACCAGGAGCACATCGACCGGTTGCTCAACGAAGGGAAGGCTTATCCCTGCTACTGCTCCAAAGAGGAACTGGAGGAACGGCGCAAACAGGCCCTGAAAGAGGGGCGGGATCCGAAGTATGACGGCCGGTGCCGGGGAGGGGCCGATCCCGTTCCCGGACGGGAGCCGGCGATCCGTTTCAAGGCGCCCCACACGGGAACGACCGTCGTCCACGACCTCATCCGGGGAGATATTGTATTCGACAACAGTCAGGTGGATGACCTCATCATCCGGCGCTCCTTTGGAATGCCGACCTATAATCTCTGTGTTGTTGTTGATGATGCCCTGATGGGGATGACCCATATCATCCGGGGCGATGACCACCTGACGAATACCCCGAAACAGATCCTCCTTTACGAGGCGCTGGGATACGAACCGCCGAAGTATGCCCACGTCCCGATGATCCTCGGCGCCGACAAGACCCGTCTTTCCAAGCGGCACGGTGCGACCTCGATTATGGCCTACAAGGAGATGGGCTACCTTCCGGAGGCAATGCTCAACTACCTGGCGCGGTTAGGTTGGGGGCACGGCGACGAAGAGATTTTTTCCCTTGAAGAGCTGGTCGAGAAATTTTCCCTCAAGGGGATTAATAGATCACCGGCCGTTTTCAACCCGGAAAAGCTCCTCTGGCTCAACCATCACTATATAAAGACGGGAGACCCGAAACGGCTGGCCCGGCTTTTCCATGAGATACTCGTCGAAAAGGGGATCCTGAATGTTCCTTTGGGCGACGACCGGCGGGAGTGGCTCGAGGAGATCGTTAAATGTCAGCAGGAAAAGCGGAAGACCCTCGTGGAAATGGTGGAGCAATCGACCTATTTCTTCCGGGACGATTTCGAGATCGAGGAGAAGGCCGGTAAAAAGGTTCTCAAACCGGCGGCCCGGTCCATCCTTTGGAAATTCAAGACAAAGCTTTCCGGATTGGAAGCCTTCACGGAGGAGGCCTTGGAGTCGGTCTTTAAGCAGATCATGGAGGAAGAGGATCTGAAATTGGGCAAGATCGCCCAGCCGCTTCGCGTCGCACTGACCGGTGGGACCGTGAGCCCCGGGATTTTTGAACTCGTCTCGATTCTCGGGAAAGAGAGCGTACTCGCCAGGATCGACCGTGCAATCGTCTATATGGATTCCCGCCCTGATCCAGCCTGATTTTTCTTGACAGAAAAAACCGGTTTTGTTAAATTTCAAAACTTATTCGGGTGTCGTCCAATGGTAGGACACCAGACTCTGGATCTGGCTATCGAGGTTCGAATCCTTGCACCCGAGCCAGTGGTCCCATCGTCTAGTGGTTAGGACGCCGGCCTCTCACGCCGGTAACGCGGGTTCGAATCCCGCTGGGATCACCAAAAATTCTTCTTATTCTTCTTGTCCTCCGGATCACTGCTTCTATTCCCGTCCGACGTGGTGGGATTCGGTCGTATAAGGAACGTTTCATTTATCCCCGTTCACCGGGCCTTCGGCCCTTGCTCACGGTTGCACGGTCGAATCCCGCTGGGATCACCAAAAATTCTTTGTACAACAAAGAATTTTTGCTCTCCAATGATCTACCGAACCCCTCAATCTTTAGAAAAATAGACGTCGGTTTTTTCGATTTCTGAAAAAGTACGGAAAAGCGGTCTGTCGCTATGCGATATCGGTACCGCACGGCATCTCTGCCGTACGATGGAGCTGAACGAACATTACGAAGAGGTCCTGACATTTACCGCGAGTCTCTAAAAGGAACAGAAACGGAAGGGGACGAAGATCCCCTATCTCTCCCCTGTCAGCCACTTGTCGATACACGGTGAAATGGTTCTTGGTTCAGTTAGACGACCGGTTTCTCCGGTTCGTTCCTTCCATTCAAGCCTTAGAAGTAGATATTGCTTGTTTTTTATCCCTTGGCTCGTTATGATCCATCCACTGAGGAATCCGGGAATTTCAATTCATTCAAATTCGCCAATCAAAGATATGCCATGAACTGAAAAATGTTTTTGGAGGGGGTGGTATCGTGAAAGCCGTTTCTGCTTCACAGAGGTGAAAAAGAAGCGGCTTTTTTGTCTTTCCCGGACATGATCTGTCCGGTATTGGATGGTAAGATCGTTGCATGATCTCTCCGAACAATGAAAGAGATTTCTTCCGGGTCCGTGAGGCGAAAAAGATCGGGATTGACTTGATCGGGGGAAAAGGGGTAATCCTGTTTGGGGTTTTACCTCCTTGATCTCCTCTAATCGGGAAGAGGTCAGGGTTTTGCCTCCTTCATCCC
>JAADIO010000047.1 GCA_013151235.1 Deltaproteobacteria bacterium
GGCCATGGTTCCCGTGGCGTCCTGCGTCAGGGTCTGGTCGATTTTGATCCCGATCTCCTCTCCAGGGGTAAGTCTTCCTGAAACAAGATGTCGTGAGAGGATTTTCCGGACGATGTTCTGGCCCATATGCACTCCTTTTGTTCATGAGACGATTTTGCAGGAAGTCGTCAACGGCCCGGCCCGGGATGGGAAAAGCCGGTTGCCCCGGGATCGCTTTATTGTGAATGCCGCCGGAAGCCGCATATCGTAAAGAAATCATGGGGACGTTTCAGTGTGATTGACTCCGAATAGCGGGGGATAATTCTCCTTTTCCGCGATCAATCATAAAAAGATTCTATCAGATCATGTTGCAAGAATCTATTATTTTTCCGGAAGGGTTTGCAGGGAAAGGGGCGGATAAGAACAAAAAAAGACAGGCAGTTTTTCTGCCTGTCTTTTTTTTCTTCAGGCGGTATATCTCAGGCCGCCTTGATCCCTTTTTTCGGGATTTCAATGGGGATCTTCTTTGCCTTTCCTTCTTCTTTTACCGGGGCGCTGATGACCAGCATCCCCTCTTCGAATTCGGCATGAAGATCGTCCGTGTCGACGCCTTCCGGAAGGGGGACGGACCGTTCAAACGCACCGTAACGGATCTCCCGGAGCATGTAGTCTTTCTCTTTTACATCCTTGTCTTCCCGGCTTTCTCCCTTCAGAATGAGTTGGTTGCCCATGATCGAGACGTCGATCTTCTCCGGATCCATGCCGGGGACATGAGCCTTCAGGTAGAAACGATCTTCCTGCGTGTACGTCTCCAGGAGGGGATAGCGGCTCCCTTCCTTCAGCAGACGACCGAATCCGCCGAAGTCTCCGAAGGCTCGCCGGAAAAGTTCATCCACATCATGGTGCAGTGTTGAAAGTTCCCTGAAAGGATCCCAGCGTGTCAGACCTTTCATTCGAATCACCTCCCTTGATAAACGGCTTTTGCAGCCTGCAAATAAGAGTGGTTTTGCCTTGAACCCGGGTTCCTCACTGCCTACATTATAATCCCGATTTTCCGACTGTCAAGGGCCCTGGTTATTTGTTAACATGATGAAAATAAAAGCTTATTTGCTTTACGGATATTGTTATACCGACCGGATTGCCCGGGTTTTCGAAAAGATCTTCGTTGTCAGTCTCCCCAAGTCGTAATATAATGAATCTTATATCCGCACCATTCATTCTTTGTTCGTTCAAAAGGGAACCTTCATGCAGATTTATTTTGAACAAGAGGGAGATCTTCGAAATACCTCCCTTGCCGTGATTCTGAAATCTCTCTGTGACCGGTCTGAAACGGGGATGCTCTCCCTCGATCGGGAGCTGATGAAGAAATCGATCTTTTTCAATTCCGGCAATATTGTTTTTGCGACCTCGAATTGGGAAAACGATCGTCTCGGCACCTTTCTCTTCCGGAACGGGATTCTTTCCTGTGAGGATTTCGAGAGGTCTTCCGAACTGATGACGCCGAACCGGCGTCATGGGGAGATCCTCGTGGAACTCGGGATCATCTCCCGCAGGAATCTGAACTGGGCCGTGAAGGAGCAGGTCAAGGAGATCATCATGAGCCTCTTCCTGTGGGATCGGGGGAGTTTTACCTTTATCTCTATGGGGCCTTTAAAAGATGAGCCGATCACGCTGAAAACCAGGACCCTCGATCTGATCCTCGAGGGGACAAGACGGATTCAGGACTGGCGTATTGTCCGGCGGGAGATCGGTCCCCTCGAAAACCTTTACCGTTGTTGTCCCGGTGCCGGGAAGATTCAGGAGAGCCTCTATCTGAAGCCGAAGGAAAAGAAAGTTCTGGAGACCCTCCGGGAGGCCAGGAGTATCCAGGAGATCTGCCGGGAACTTTCTTTTGGAGATTTTGAAATCTGCCGTATTCTCATGGGACTCCGGACCGTGGGAATTATTGAAAAAGCCGAACAGCCTGCGGAAGTCCTCTGATCCGTTCTATTCCCCTGCTCACCCCGACTCTGCCGTGAAAAAGATTTGTCAAAGGTACGTTGTTGTTGTATCGTATCAGGCCGGATACAACAATGGAAGGGTTTGGTCATGGCTCTCCTGGAGATGCAGGTTGATGAGATCTTTACTCTAAAAGAGGGGCTTCAGGCCATCCGCAATTCGCTGGAAAGGAGCAAGGCGGTTGAACTGATCAATCTTCCCCTCTTTCTGATCCGGGAGTGGATTCCCCTTCTCCAGGGGAAGAAGGTCACTCTTTATGACAACCGGATTGAAGGTCTGCCTGATGACATCCGGGCGCTGGGGAGTGAAATCTTCACTTCCGTCCGGATGAAGGGGACCTTTTACGGTCGGGTGGTGGAAAAGGGAGAGGTCTTCGTCAAGAACCGGATCTTCAACATCTGGTATGAGGGTGACCGGATACTCAATATCGGAAGTATCACTTACCGACGGTGTGTCCGTTGTATCCAGTCCATGCATCGGGAGATCCTCCTCACCGATGCGATGGATGTGTTGAATATCATGACCCTCTACGATCCGGAAGAAGGGGAGAAGGCCATCCTTGATGCGGTGCGGAAGTCCTCCCGGGTGCGGATGGTCAACCTGCCCAAACCGTTGGTTCGGAAGGTGGTGATCGAGATTGATTCCGATGATGTGAAGGTCATCTGCGCGGAGCGGAGCGATGAGGCCAGGAAGGTCGCGGATCAGCATCATGCCCGTGTTTCCGGCGGGCTTCTGAATGTCTATTCAAGGTTTAAAGGGAAGAAACTGCAGAGCGGAGGGATCGCACTGGATCATAATTTTTTCAGTGTAGACTATCTCGGAGACAAGATCTACGTGATCCTTGGAATTGTCTGGCCCAGGTGTCCTTCCTGCATGACCGACTTTTACGAACTCGGCTGGCGGGCGGCGGGGAAGATCAGGTAATCCTTCGTGCTTGCAGTGGAAAGAGGGGGTTGCATGTCCGGCATGACGCCCCTGATGCGGCAATATACTGAGATCAAATCCAGGTATAGGGATGCGATACTCTTCTTCCGCATGGGGGATTTTTATGAGATGTTCAACGAAGATGCCAGGAAGGCGTCCAGGGTCCTCCAGATTGCCCTGACCAAGCGGGGGAAATCAGAGGGGACGGATATCCCTCTCTGCGGTGTTCCTTTTCATGCCGGTGACGGCTATATCGCCAAGCTGGTCCGAAACGGTTTCAAGGTGGCTGTCTGCGAGCAGGTCGAGGATCCCAAAAAGGCCAAGGGGATCGTCAAGCGGGAAGTGGTCCGCGTCGTCACGCCCGGGACCGTCCTGGAAGAAGGGATGCTCGAAGAACGGGAGAATCATTTCCTGGCCTCCCTCGTTGCCGAGAACGGGGCGGTGGGCCTTGCCTTTCTCGACCTGACGACGGGCGAATTTCTGGTCTCGGAAAAGAAGGGAGAGGGGCTTGCGGAATTCCTGCTCGGACGATTCGGGACCTTCGAGCCGAAGGAATTGATCGTGCCCGAGGAACAGCAGGACTCCCCCCTCCTGCTGGAGGTCCGCCGGGATCTCCCCGGAGTACCGGTCCAGCCGATGGCGGGGTGGGCCTTTCAGAAGGCGGAAACCTACCGGAAATTGACCCGCTATTTTGAGACCACGACGCTCGAAGGCTTCGGATGTGACGATCTTCCGTTCGGTGTCGCTGCGGCCGGGGCGCTGCTGTACTATATCGAAGAGACCCAGAAGGGAGCGGTCTCCCATATCCAGGGGATCCGTGTTCTCCGGGACGGGAAGAGGATGTTCCTCGACTCGGCTACGATCCGAAACCTGGAACTGGTGCGGTGCAATCTCGATGGGGGCAGGAAAGGTTCCCTCCTTGCCGTGCTGGATCGGACCCGGACGGCCATGGGGGGACGGACCCTCCGGAAGTCTCTTTTGAGTCCGCACCTCGATCCCGATGAGATTCGCCGGCGCCAGGGAGCGGTTGCCGATTTGCATGACGATCCTGCGTTACTCGACGATCTGCGGGATCGGCTCGATTCCGTCCATGACATGGAACGGCTCACCGGCCGCATTACCCTCGGCGTGGCCAATGGGCGGGACATGCTGTCCCTGGCGGAATCGCTTGCCCCCCTGCCGGAGATCAAGGAACTGCTGAAGGATCTGCCGGCGCCCCTGCTGACGGAACTCCGGCAGGGGATCGATGAACTTCAGGATGTTCGGGAAGGGATTGAAGATGCCATTCATGAAGATCCTCCGCTGAATCTCCGGGAAGGGCGTTTGATTGCCGACGGCTATTCCGCGGAGCTGGATGAACTGAGGAGTATCGGCCGGGAAGGCAAAGGGTGGATCGCCAGGCTCGAAAACCGGGAACGGGAGCGGACGGGGATTTCAAACCTCAAGGTCAAGTTCAACAAGGTATTCGGGTACTACATCGAGGTGACGAAGGCCAATCTTGGGGATGTCCCGGACGACTATGTCCGCAAACAGACCCTGGTCAATGCCGAGCGGTTCATCACGCCGGAACTCAAGGAATATGAGGCCAAGGTGCTGGGCGCCCAGGAGCGGATCGTGGAACTGGAATATGATCTTTTCCGTGCCGTCAGGGAAGAGGTCGCGGCCGAACGGCGACGGATCCAGCAGACCGCATCGGTCCTGGCGGAGATCGACGCCCTGTCCTCCCTGGCGGAGGCGGCACGAGAGCACCGTTACGTGCGGCCGAAGATCTCCGGGGGAACGGCGCTGATGATCCGGGAAGGGCGTCATCCCGTTCTGGAGGTCCTTGATCCATCCGGGAGCTTTGTACCGAATGATGCCGATATGGACACCGAAGAGGATCGTCTTCTCATCATTACCGGCCCCAACATGGCGGGCAAATCGACCTACATGCGTCAGGTCGCCCTCATTGTTCTCATGGCCCAGATGGGAGGTTTTGTCCCGGCGGCGGCGGCGGAGATCGGTGTGGTGGACCGGATCTTCACACGGGTCGGTGCCTCCGATGCCCTGATCCGGGGGCAGAGTACCTTCATGGTGGAGATGAACGAGACGGCCAATATCCTCCATAACGCGACCTCAAGGAGTCTGATTATTCTCGATGAGATCGGCCGGGGGACGAGTACCTTCGATGGTGTCAGTATCGCCTGGGCCGTGGCGGAGTTCATTCACAACCGGATCCGCGCCCGCACCCTCTTTGCCACACACTACCATGAGTTGACGGAATTGGCGATGACCCTTGAAGGGGTGAAGAACTGTAATATCGCCGTGCGGGAGTGGAATGACGAGATTATCTTTTTGCGAAAGATCGTTGAAGGAGGCGCCGACAAGAGCTACGGTATCCAGGTGGCCCGCCTGGCCGGTCTTCCGCCCGAAGTGATTGAACGGTCAAAGGAGGTGCTGGAGAATCTGGAACGGAGCGAACTGGGCGAGGATGGCGAACCGGTGATTGCCCACCAGGAGTCAGGGGAACATGTACTTTTTCAGCCCGATCTTTTTGCCGGGCGTCCCCATCCCGTCCTGAAGGAATTGCAGCGCCTCGATGTTCAGAACATGACCCCGCTGGAGGCGTTGAATCGTCTCGCGGAACTCAAGAAAGATGTGAAAAACGGATAGAAGGGAGAACCGAATGACCGATGAGGAAAAAGGTTTGCTTGAAAAACTCGATCACCTGCTGCATCACTGGATGGAGCACAACGAATCCCACGGGGAAGGGTACAAGACGTGGATGAACCGAGCGGAGCAGTCAGGACGGGCCGATGTAGCCCGGGAGATCGGAAAGGCCCTGACCCTCTCCAGGGAGATGAACGCACACTTTAAAAAGGCGAGGAAGTTGTTGAAAGGAGATCATCATGTGTGATTCCAATGCCTACCTGCTGCACGGGGATCAAGAGGAACTGGTGATGGAAAGTCTCGATTTTCTCCGGCAGGAGGAGGACTCGGTGCTCTTGCGGGATATCTTTGGAGAAGAAAAGACCGTCCGGGGGAGGGTGAAAGAACTGCACCTATCCAGACAGCGGGTTGTCTTGGAGGAATCTTAATAAGGGAAGTGAGCGGAGCTGTTACAGAAAAACGGGAACTGCTCAGGTTGCTTCAATTTTCCCGCAGGACAAGGCGTGAGGAGCGCAAAACCGGAGGCGTATTTTGTATACGTTGAGGATTCGAGCACCGCAACAACGCAGTCATGCGGGAAAAGGGAAGTGAGCGGAGCTGTTCTAAGAAAAACGGGGCCTCCCACAAGAGGAGGGGGAGTGGAAGGCCCCTTTATACCCCGCTTGCCGCGGGATACGGCTGAGGAGGAGATGCCGCTCACCCGACGGTAGAGGACGGGATATAATTTGTAACCGGATTACTTGGACTCACCACCACAGCGGGGTTCCGGCTTTTCCGTGACGACCCAGCAGCCCCGGTCAGCGCCGCAACGGCACGGCTCCGGTAACTCCTCCGAATAGGGAACTTCGTTCGTACAATCCTCGCAGACGTAAACCCGGATCATCAGTTTTTCCTCCTCTTGTCGGGCTAAACTCCCACTGTTTCTCCGGCTTTTCTCCACCCTTCCTTGTGGAGTTTCCTGTGCCGATTGACACTCCACTCTTTCATGGATTGAATGTACCTCTTCATGTCCGTTTTTGCAAGTTCGGCCAACTGTTCTTTCTCTTCATTGGCCTGTTTCAGATCGTTGGGGGTAAACCCCTGCCAGGTGCAGTAGCCTTCATCAAAGATCCTCTCGGGGGTCAGTTGATCTCCCGTTAAGCCCATTTTTTCTCCATAGATTTCAGCGACCGTCATGTCATATTCAATAATCCACCCGTTGTCGGCAATCATCGTCGCCGCATTGAATTCCACGTTTTTGCTGCAGGCGGGACAATAGAGATTCGCGATGGTCTCAAAAGGGAGGATTGAATTCTGATGGTGAAAGCGGGCGCTTTCCTGATTGCAACTGCATTTCTTCTCGATGGCCATGCACATGATTTTTCCTTCCTTGTGATTGATTCAGACCCAAAACAATACAAGTAAGATATACTTTGTCTTGTATATACCAGTAGAGTTCTCCGATGTCAAGGGGAAATGATCGTTTTTTTTGTTGACACCCCCGGGTTCACGGTGCTAAATTAGCTCTACATTTTTTCAGGTGCCGTAAAGGCTGAAAAGGGAAGAGGGTGTGAATCCCTCGCGGACCCGCCGCTGTAATCGGGTATAAACCGTTGCTTGATGCCACTGTCCGAATGAAGGACGGGAAGGCGCAGCGGTCAACTTCGATAAGATATCGAAGGAACCTGAGAGCCAGAAGACCTGCCTGAAAAACCAGAATTTCACCGGACTTCGAGGAATAAGGGAGGTGAACCGATGTGCAATCTTGGACCCCGTTTTTCTCTTCGAAAATCGGGGTTTTTTTGTGCCCCCGTCTCCCTTCTCTGAAGGTTATCTTAAATAACGGAAAGAAGGTCTGCTGCGATGGGAAACTTCACATTCATAACCGGCGGGGCCCGGTCGGGAAAGAGCGATCTTGCGCTCAGGCTTGCAAACAAGGTTGAAGGGCGGCGGATCTTTGCGGCCACGGCCCGTGTCACTGATGCGGAGATGAAAGAACGAATTGAACGGCACCGGCGGGAACGGGGGGATTCATGGGAGACCCTCGAAGAACCGCTGGAACTCGTCGGGCTTGTCCGCTCTCTCGATCCTGCGGCAAGGCTCCTTCTCATCGACTGCATTACCGTCTGGATCGCCAACCTGATCATCGAAAGGAAGTGGGACGATGAACGGATCCTGCGGGAAGTGAACGAACTGGCCGGTGCGCTCAGGGCCTTCCCGGAGCGGGTGATCGCCGTCACCAACGAGGTCGGGTCGGGTATCGTGCCGGAGAGTCGCTTGGGGCGGAGATTTCGTGACCTCGCCGGGGCGGCCAACAGGATCCTTGCCTCAGCGGCGGGCAGGGTATACCTCGTCTCGATGGGGATCCCGCTGCAACTGAAAGGCGAAAAACCGGCCACGAATTTCACGAATAAAAGCTAAACGTTATAGAAAAGGCAAGAAGCTTTCACCGCAAAGGCGCGAAGGACGCAGAGAAGACCATGGATAACACATACACAAAGATCAAAACCACCCTCGCAGCCATCCAACCCTTCGATCCCGCTCTGGCGGAGAAGGTCCAGGCCCGCCTCGACGACCTGGCCATTCCTCCGGGTGCGCTGGGCCGGCTCCAGTCCCTCGGCAAGCAGGTGGCCCTGATCCGTAACACCCTTCGTCCCGAGATCCGCACGAAGAAGGTCTTCACCTTTGCCGGGGATCACGGCGTGGTCGCGGAAGGGGTCTCCGCCTTTCCGCAGGAGGTGACCCGGGAGATGGTGAAGAATTTCGTCCGGGGCGGCGCCGGGATCAACGTGCTGGCCCGCCATGTCGGTGCCGAGGTGATTGTCGTCGACATCGGCGTCAATGCCGATCCTGAGGAATTGAACGGCGTTGAGCATTGCAAGGTCGCACGGGGGACGAAAAATTTCACGAAGGGACCGGCCATGACCCGGGAAGAGGCGGAGGCATCACTGACCGCCGGGATCGGTCTCATCGAAAAATACGGCCGGGGTCTCGACCTCGTCGGCACGGGGGACATGGGGATCGGGAATACCACGCCGAGCAGCGCCATTGCCGCCGTCCTCTGCGGACGACCCGCGGCCGAGGTGACCGGGCGGGGGACGGGGATCGGAGCGGAGACCCTCCGGCACAAGGTGGAGGTGATCGAAAGAGGAATCGGGATCAACCGTCCCGATCCTTCGGACCCGGTCGGCGTCCTGGCGAAGGTCGGGGGATTTGAGATCGGCGGGATCGCAGGCCTGATCCTGGGAGCCGCGGCCCGGAGGATCCCCGTCGTCATCGACGGGTTGATCTCCACGGCGGGGGCCTTGGTCGCCCATGCCCTGCAACCGCGCGTCTCCGACTATATGATCGCAGGCCACCGTTCGGTGGAAATCGGGCACCAGGTAATGCTTGACCATATGGGGCTTTCTCCCCTTCTCGACCTTGATCTCCGTCTCGGCGAGGGGACCGGCGCCGCCCTTGCATTCCATATCGTCGAGGCGGGTGTCAAGGTGTTGACCGAAGTCCTGACCTTTACCGAGGCGGGGGTAACGGAAGGGAACGGTCCGAAGGTTACGGAATGAATCGAAATCTTTTTCAAAAATTCGCCACGGCCTGGCGCTTTCTGACGGTCATCCCGGTCGGGAAGGAGGGGGAGCGTACGTCCGGGGAGATGGCCGCTTCCATGACGCTCTTTCCCGGCGTAGGGTTCATGCTGGGCGGTATCCTCCTGACACTGCACCTTTTGCTCCGGCCGGTTTTCCCCGCGTCGCTCGAAGGGCTCATCCTGATCGCCGTGCTGGTGGTCATGACCGGCGCCCTGCACTTAGACGGATTCGCCGACGTCCTCGACGGATTCGCCGGCGGGCGGGACCGGGAGTCGGTCCTGGCCGTCATGCGGGACAGCCGGATCGGAGCGGTCGGAGTCGTGGGGCTGGTACTCCTGATCATGGTCAAGGTCTTTGCCCTGATCGAGAACCCGGAGATGGCGAAGGGGGCGGTCCTCTTCTGTCTCCCCGCCGCGGGACGGCTGGCCATGCTGCAGCAGGCGGCCTTCTCCTCCTATGCACGGAGAGAAGAAGGCACGGGGAAGGCCTTTGCCGATCATGCCGGAAAGAGGGAATTCCTGACGGGACTGATTGTCACCTCGGTTCCCACCCTCTTGCTCCTCGGCATGAAAGGATTGCTTCTCATCTTCATCGTTGTGCTGGCGACGGAATCGGGGCGGCGCTTCTTTGTGAAACGTCTCGGCGGTGTAACCGGTGACACGCAGGGTTTTGCCGGCGAAGTGGCCGAGGCCCTCTTTCTTCTTTGTGGAGCGGCGGTCCTTTGAAACCGGAACGGGAAAAGTCGACGAGGACCCGGGTCTATCTTGCCCGGCACGGCGAGGTGGAGAACCACGCATCCGGTGTCTATAACGGCCGTACCGACGTCGCGATCACGGACCGGGGACGGGCGCAGATGGCGGCAATCCGGGATCGTCTTCCCGGTGAGAGGCTCTCCGCCCTTTACTGCAGCGGGCTCCTGCGGACCCGGGAGGGGATGGAGATCATCGGGAAAGGATGGAATCTCCCTGGAAAGATCGTTCCGGAACTGCAGGAGCGGAGCTTTGGAGAATGGGAGGGGTTGACCTTCGAGGGGATCCGGGAACATTCTCCCCGGCTCTTCGCCGCATGGCGGGAGGACGTCAACGCCGTCCGGCCGCCAGGGGGGGAGAGTCTGCACGATCTCTCGGAACGGGTCCTTGCGGCCTATCTTCCGATCGTCGAACGGCACCGGGGGGAAGCGATCCTCATCGTGGCCCACGGCGGGGTAAACCGGGTGATCCTGGCGCATGCGCTGAAAATGGAGCTCCGCGGGATCTTCCGGATCGGCCAGGGGTTCGGCTGCCTGAACGTGATCGACTACTATGATGACGGGTTTGCCCAGGTTACCTTGATGAATGGGTGAGTCAAAATCGAAAGCATTTCACCGCAGAGACGCAAAGGACGCGGAGAAAGGCAGAAGAGGGAACACCAAAACCTGCCTCTCGCAGAGGACGCAGAGGACGCAGAGGGCGCAAAGAAAAGCAACGCATCCGTATCGAATGAAAGGATCCAATTGTTGAGAACCTTAATTATTGCCGGGACATCGAGCGGGGCGGGAAAGACGACCGTGGCGCTGGGGCTGATGACCGCCTTTGCAAAACGGGGTTTGACCGTGGCCCCTTTCAAGGCCGGTCCCGACTATATCGATCCCCTTTTCCACCGGCGGGTTTGCGGGCGGCCGAGCTACAACCTCGACGGCTGGATGATGGGTAAGGAGGCGGTCCTGAAAACCTTCGGGCGGGTGGCCGCGGGAGCGGATATCGCCGTGATCGAAGGGGTAATGGGACTCTTCGACGGATATGACGCGGCAGGGGATGCCGGATCCACGGCCGAGATCGCGAAGTGGCTCGGCGCCCCGGTGATCCTCGTTGTAAATGCGGGATCAATGGCGCGGAGCGCCGCCGCCCTTGTCAGGGGGTTTGAAACCTTCGATGAAGAACTCTCCGTGGCCGGCGTGATCTTTAATAATACCGGCGGCGTCCGGCACAAAGAGTGGCTTTTCGACGCGGTGTGTTTGAACTGCCGGGCCGAACCGATCGGCGCTCTCAAACGGGATGGCGGGTTGGCCCTTCCCGAGCGTCACCTCGGGCTGACCACGGACGCGGCGGAGGCGCTGACCGATGACTGGGTCGGTGCCCTGGCGGTCCGAATGGAGCGTGAAGTCGATCTCGACCGTCTTATGGAACTGGCGGGGGAGAGCGATTCACTTCCTGCGCCGAAAACTTTTGTAACAGAAAAACGTTCCGTCCGGCTCGGCATCGCCCGGGACAAGGCCTTCTGTTTCTACTATGAAGAGAACCTTGATCTTCTCCGGTCGATGGGAGCCGAACTCGTTCCCTTCAGCCCGATTGCCGATGGCCGGCTTCCCGAAGGGATCGACGGTCTCTACCTTGGCGGAGGCTACCCCGAGGCGCATGCCGGGGCATTGAGCGCAAACCTGTCGCTTTTGGCGGAGATACGCGGAGCAGCGGAAGCCGGGCTTCCGGTTTATGGCGAGTGCGGCGGGATGATCTACCTTTCCAGCGGTCTTTATGACACGGAAGGAAACCGTTATCCCATGGCCGGGGTCTTCCCTTTCTACGTGAAGATGCTCGAGCGAAGGGAGGCATTAGGCTATGTGACGGTGAGGATCAGGGAAGAGAACCTTCTCGGTTCCGTCGGAGCGGTTTTTCGGGGTCACGAGTTCCACTATTCCAGGACCGTGGATGTGCCGGACGATCTTAAGATGACGGTTAAAATAACCCGGCGGACAGGTGACAAGGAGATCTCCGAGGGATACCAGGTAAACAATGTTTATGGGAGTTATCTCCATCTTCACTTCGGGGCCTTCCCCCGGGTCGCGGAGCATATTGTCGGTGTCATGCGGAAATTCAAGGAGACAGGGTCAAAAACAATGAACCATGGGGAACACAGACCGTTACGGGGAGAACAAAATCAAAGATACAAAACATTTTACCATGAAGGGCAGGAAAAAAGAAAAGGCAAAAGCAAACCATAAATCGGAACACGGGGATCGACAGGGAACGCAAATAAAAGACCAACATGCGGAATCGAGAGCGGGAATGAACGAGAAATATTTCATCCACGAAAGCTGTCGTTTTTATCCCTGTCACGACTATGAAAATTTCCGTTCCTGCCTCTTCTGCTGGTGTCCGCTCTACCTCCTGGACTGCGGGGGAGATTATCGAATGACCCATGGCGTCAAGGATTGCTCCGGCTGTTTTCTTCCCCATGCGGAGGAGGGATACGACTATATTCTGCAACAGGTGAACCAACAAATTTACCACAAGAGCGGCTCATAAAGGAGGTCATCATGGCAACTCAAATTGAAAAGGCACGGGACGGGATCGTCACTCCGGAGATCGAGGCGGTGGCACAGGCGGAGGAAATCGAGACGTCGATAATCCTCCGGCGGGTGGCGGAGGGGAAGATCGTCATCCCCTGCAACACGAATCATACGCACAACGTGGTGGGAATCGGGAAAGGGCTTCGAACCAAGATCAACGCCAGCATCGGGACCTCCTCCGACATTGATGACGTAGAGTTGGAGGTCCGCAAGGCGAAGATTGCGGAGGAGACGGGCGCCGATACCTTGATGGAACTCTCGGCGGCTGGGGATTTCCGGAAGACCCGGAAGGCGGTGATCGATGCGGTCCGGCTTCCCGTCGGAACGGTTCCCCTCTACCAGGCCTTTGCGCAGGCCATGGACAAATACGGCGCTGCCGAGAAGATGCCCGCCGAGATGATCTTCGACGTCATCGAGGAACAGTGCGAAGACGGCGTCTCCTTCATGGCGATCCACTGTGGGATCAACCGCGTCACTCTGGAGCGGCTCCGGAAGCAGGGATACCGGTACGGCGGGATCGTTTCCAAGGGTGGGGCGCTCATGAATGCCTGGATGGTGAAAAACAACCGGGAGAACCCCCTCTATGAACATTTCGACCGGGTGGTGGAGATCATGAAGAAGTACGATGCCGTCCTTTCCCTCGGGAATGGTTACAGGGCGGGGGCGATCCACGACTCCTCCGACCGGGTCCAGATGCAGGAGCTGATCATCAACTGTGAACTGGCGGAGATCGGTCAGGAGATGGGCTGCCAGATGATGGTCGAAGGGCCGGGGCACATCCCCATCGATGAGATCGAGGCGAACGTGATCATCCAGAAACGGATGAGCAACGAGGCCCCCTTCTACGTCTTGGGCCCCCTGCCGACGGATGTGACGCCGGGGTACGATCACATCACCGCTGCGGTGGGGGCCTCCCTCTCCTCGGCTTACGGCGCAGACTTCATCTGCTACGTCACCCCCGCCGAACATCTGAGCCTCCCCATGCCGGAGGATGTCAGGGAAGGGGTGATGGCGGCAAAGGTCGCCGCCCACATCGGCGACATGGTCAAACTGAAAAAACGGGACCGGGACATGGCGATGGGAAAGGCCCGGCGGGATCTCGACTGGAAACGGCAGTTTGAACTTGCCATCACCGGCGACCGTCCCCGGCAGATCCGGGCCGAACGGCAGCCGGAGTGCGAGGAGTCCTGCACCATGTGCGGGAAGTTCTGCGCCAGCCATGTGGTGAATGAGTATTTCAAGGATGATCTGTTGCAGGGGAAAAAAGCTCAGTAGACCAGGCACAAAGGCACAAAGACAAAATCGGAAACCGGTCTCTCGCAAAGAACGCAGTGGGACGTGACTTCTCTTGTTCTTCATCTTTATAATCTTGATGAAGTCGTAAAAAGTCGTTTTCCGGATTCCGTTCATGGTTCGACAGGCTCACCACGAACGGTCCATTAAACTTGCCGAACCACACGAACGGAATATCAATCACTTACACCGTTC
>JAADIO010000048.1 GCA_013151235.1 Deltaproteobacteria bacterium
TCGGCGTTGTTCCCTATCGTCGGGGAGAGTTGGAGGAGGGGTGGAAGGTTTTTCAGAAACGGATGGGAATATCCCATTATATCGGCAGTCGTTATCTCTTCATACTCGCACCCAATAAGCAATCCGTCTATCCCGAATATCTTCCCTCCGGCATAGGGGAAAGGGGCGGGATCACCCGGGGAGACCAGCTATCGAAGATGCTCCGGAGAAACGGCGCTGCTGCATCATTCCTTGATCTGCGTCCTCTCCTGCGACAGGCGAAAAAGAAATATAGCCGCCTTTATCTCAAAACCGATACGCACTGGAACCAGCGGGGGGCCTTTCTTGCCTACCGTGCGGTAGTGGAAAAGCTGCAAGGGAATCATTCGGAACCGGTTTTACTCGACGAGAGTGCTTTAAGAATCCGGCGGGGACCCTCAAAACGGGGCGACCTAGCAGAGATGATGGGGGTAAAACCCTTTCTTCGGGAAGAGACACTCTTTCTCTCTGTGAAGTCCCCATCCGCCCGGCGGGACGATGATCTGGCAAACTTCCTGAAAAGATATGACAAGCGCTATTCCGTAAAGTATAAACGACCCATTGCAAACATAAACCCCGATGGGCATTTAAACGTGGTCCTCTTCCGCGACTCCTTCTCCTCCGATATGATTCCCTATTACGCAGAGAGTTTTCACCGGATGGTGATCTACTACGAACCGTTCAACACCCGCCTCCTCTACGAACTGGTGACACAGGGGAAATTTCATCCGGATCTGATTATCGAGGAACTGATTGAACGGAGTTTGTAAGGAGGGCGAGGAAAGTGGGGTCGGACCATGGGAACTGTTTGAGATCACATAGTTTTTGTTGAAATTCCGATCGGTTCTTAGTTTTAGGACGGCCATTTTGCCTATGAAATTGATGGGCCAAGGAAAGGCAGGATCGGTGGCGATGGCAAACAGACATTGAAAGAAAGGGCATCGACGCTCTTTTGTAATAAAAGCAATAAATAGCATCTGGATTTCCTCCAATTTTTTCGTGGTGATTATGGATCAAAAAGTATCGACTGTGGGTTTGGGTGATCCGGTTGGTTTTGCCGGAGACTCGGTCCGGATATTGTTGACGTAAGGTCTTTTTTTGCACCATCGTCCCGAAATCTTTCCCCAGAACGGGGAGCCGAGGGTGGTCCTCCAGGCTCCTAAAAGTTTTGAGCGTATGAGGAATGCCATGGGTATTTCTAAGCTGATTGCACAGGGTGAGAAGGATGTGAGAAATGGAAACACGTCATTGCAAAAAGAATAAAAAGAATCGTGGATGGAGAATATGAGGCAGGTCAAAGGCAGAAGCCAAAAGGCGATTGACCACCTGTCTGCCGCTCAACAGCGCAAGCATGGTGTACAGGCCGGTGGGGATCTACGGGGAATAATGAGGCATGACCTAACATCCCGGTTTTTCCGGGGGGGCGGAAGTTACGAATCGTTGATTCTTTAGGAATAGGTAAAGACCATGACGGAAAGTTATTCGGACGAGCAAGTCCGGGAATACCTGAAAAAAGTTGAAGCGGATATTGCGGGAGGGCGGATCGACTCCGAGACCTTCCGCAACGATTTTTCACTGCACCAGGCCGAGGTGCGGAAGTTCGATTTTGATATTGATGCGGAGGAGGTGCGTGTTGATTTCCTCTGCCGGGATTGGCTGAAGGCGAACTCAGGAACGGTCAATCCTTTCCTGCCGCACCGGATCGTTTTCCGGGATGTGGTGCAGATCTATTACCGGAACCGGGTGGAGCGGGATCGATTGCGGATTTTCGACCTGGCTCCTTTGTCTGTTTCGGAACGGCTCTTGGAAGCGAAGGACCTCTACCAGTACCGGGTCGATTCCGGGAAGAAGCCGATCGCCCTGGAAGTCGATATGCCCCTCGAGGATACGGAACTGGCGATCCTCTGCTCCGAATTCGATGTTTATGTGGGGGATTCCGTTGTAACGGTTATTCCCGGTTTCCCGGCCTGATTTTCCTCCCTCTCCCCCCCATCGGAAAAGTATGCTATGATAATCCCTGAGGTGTTCCTTGAAGCTCAAGTGTGATTTTCATCTTCATACCGGTTCCGATCCCTGTGACCGGATCTTTTATTCCGACCGGGAGATCATCGATCTTGCCTGCGGGAAGGGCTACGATGTTCTCTCCATCACGAATCACGGGGTGGTGACTTTCAGCGATGAACTCCGGGACTATGCCGGGGAGCGGGGGATTCTCCTGATCCCGGGGATGGAACTTCCGGTAGAGGAGAAGCATGTCCTTTTGATCAATGCGAGACCGGAGCATCAGTCGATCCGGACTTTCGGGGAGCTCCGGGAGGCGAAGGAATCGAGCTTTCTTATCATTGCTCCCCATCCGTTTTTCCCGAAATCTTCCTGTCTCAACGGCCGGTTCATGCGGAATCGGGATCTCTTCGATGCAGTGGAATACTCGCACTTCTATCACCCGCTACTCAATTTCAACCGGAAGGCGGAGCGGATCTGCCGGGACTACGGGGTTCCGATGATCGGCTCCTCCGATACCCATCTGCTCCGCCAGTTCGACAGTACCTCGACGATCGTCGAGGCCGAGAAGACGGTCTTGTCGATCGTTCAGGCCATCCGTGCCGGACGGACGGAGGTCGTCACGAAGCCGCTGTCCTTCTGGAAGATGTTCCGTATCTGGTATCACTTTGAACGGTTGAAGTGATCCCGGAAAGAATGGACCGGTTCGTCTGCATCATGGATCTTTGCTCCCTCCTTGCAGTGCAGATCCTTCATATTTCGTTTGACTTGTAAAAAAAATAAGTGATATATTTAATTTTTAACCAATATCAAAGGGTTAGGCAGCGTTTCAGGGAGGATTCATGACCGTTCAGCGTCTGCCGGACTGGGTGACCAACCGGGCCGGTACGAGTGAAGCCACGCATCAAGTCAAGCGGATCTTGCGAGCCAAAGGGTTGCATACGGTCTGTGAATCGGCGCTCTGCCCCAACCAGGGGGAGTGTTTCGCAAGGGAGACAGCGACCTTTATGATTTTAGGGGATCACTGTACACGGGACTGCGCTTTTTGTGCCGTCGGGCATGAGCGGCCGGGGACCCTCGATGCGGAAGAGCCGATGAAGATTGCTGCGGCGGTTCGTGAACTACACCTGAAACACGTTGTGATTACCTCGGTGACCCGGGATGACCTTTCCGACGGCGGGAGTCTGCACTTTTCTGAAACGGTCCGTGTCGTGAAAAGTGAGGTGCCGGGCGTCACGGTGGAGATCCTGACCCCCGATTTCGGGGGAGACCGGGAGGCGATCCGGGTGGCGGCCGTGTCCGGTGCGGATATCTACAACCATAATGTGGAGACGGTCCCGCGTCTCTATCCCGAGGTCCGTAGTCGTGCCGATTACCGCAGATCCCTGGATCTTCTTTTTTATGTCAAATGGTGTGCTACGGAGCTGCCGACCAAGTCGGGTTTCATGCTGGGGTTCGGGGAACAACCGGATGAGGTTATCTCAGTGATGCGGGACCTGCGGGATGTGGGATGCGAGATCCTGACCATAGGACAGTATCTGCGGCCCCGGAAAAAGAATGTTCCTGTGGTGGAGTATGTTCCGCAGGAACGGTTCGCCGAATATGAGCGGATCGGTTATGAACTTGGTTTCCAAGTTGTGATGTCGGGACCCCTGGTGCGGAGTTCTTTCCATGCCGACGAAGCGATGACCGTCCTCGGCAAGACCCCGCAACTCTTCAACAAAGGGCAGCACACGGAATAGAGGAGAAATCCCTTGGAATTTGTCTTTCGAAGAATTGATCGAATGCCTCCCTACGTTTTCGCCATTGTCAATGACCTGAAGATGAAGGCCCGTCGACGCGGAGAAGATGTGATTGACCTGGGGATGGGAAACCCTGATCAGGCGACCCCCCCCCATATTGTCGAGAAGCTGACGGAAGCCGCCCGGCAGGCGAAGAATCACCGCTATTCCGCCTCCCGGGGGATCCCCAAACTTCGTTCAGCCATTACGGACTGGTACAAGGAGAAGTATGACGTCGATCTCGATCCCGAAACGGAGGCCATTGCCACCATCGGGTCGAAGGAAGGGATCTCCCACCTTGCCCTTGCCCTGGTCGGTCCGGGGGATGCCGTGCTGGTGCCGAACCCGACCTATCCGATTCATGCCTACAGCGTGATTATCGCCAACGGCGATGTCCGCCATGTGCCCATGACCCTGGACGGTGACTTCTTTCTTGAATTGAGCGAGGCCTACAAGCAGACCTGGCCGCGGCCCAAGGTGATGATGCTGAATTTTCCCCACAATCCGACGACGCGGGTGGTGGAGCTTTCTTTTTTCGAGAAGGTGGTGGAGTTTGCCAAGGAAAATAATGTAATCGTCATCCATGACCTGGCCTATTCCGAACTGGTCTATGACGGTTACAAGGCGCCGAGCTTTCTGCAGGTGCCGGGGGCGAAAGATGTGGGGGTTGAGTTTACCAGTCTTTCAAAATCGTACAACATGCCGGGCTGGCGCGTCGGATTTGCCACGGGCAACCGGGAGATCATTGCCGCCCTGACCCGGATGAAGAGTTATCTCGACTACGGGATGTTTCAGCCGATCCAGATTGCGGCGATCATTGCCCTTAAAGGGCCCCAGGACTGCGTGAAGGAGATCGTTGAGATGTACCGATCCCGTCGGGACACCCTCTGTGAAGGGTTGACCCGGATCGGATGGGAGGTGGAAAAACCGAAGGCGACGATGTTCGTCTGGGCGCAGATTCCGGAGAAATACCGTGCCATGGGATCTCTGGAGTTCTCCAAGATGCTCATGGAAAAGGCCAGGGTGGCGGTCTCTCCGGGGATCGGTTTCGGGGAGTATGGCGACGAATTCGTCCGTTTTGCCCTGGTGGAGAATGAACACCGGACCCGTCAGGCGGTGCGGGGGATTCGAGCGATCTTTTGACAGGGTGCAATCCGTTTTCAATGGGACAACGCAAATGAAAAAGATTGCAATCGGGCTTTTCGGATTCGGGACCATCGGTACGGGGGTGGCACAGGTCCTCGAAGAGAATCGTGAGGTGATTTCGCGCCGTCTCGGCGCCGAACTCTTCCTGAAGAAGATTGTCGATCTTGATATTGAGACCGACCGGGGCATGACCCTGGACCGGAAGATTCTCTCCACAAACAGCGAAGAGATCCTAAACGATCCGGAAATATCCATCGTGATCGAGCTGATCGGGGGAACCGGGGCGGCAAAGAAGGTTGTGGAAGCGGCCCTTTCCGCCGGGAAGCATGTGGTGACGGCCAACAAGGCGCTACTGGCCATTCACGGGGAAGAACTCTGCAAAAAGGCGCGACAACAGGGCGTGAAAATCTGCTACGAGGCGAGCGTGGGAGGAGGGATCCCGATTCTTCGTACGTTAAAAGAGGGACTCCCGGCGAACCGGATCGAGTCGATCTACGGAATTGTGAACGGTACGGCAAACTATATCCTGACGAAGATGACCGAAGAAGGGGAAGCCTTCGACAAGGTCCTGAAGGAGGCGATGGACCGCGGCTATGCCGAGGCGGATCCGACCTACGATGTGGAAGGGATCGACTCGGCCCACAAACTGGCGATTCTGGCGTCCCTTGCCTTCGGGACACCCGTCCCCTTCGATCAGGTTTACACGGAAGGGATTTCACGGATTACTCCCCTCGATATTGAATATGCCAGGGGATTTGGATACAAGATCAAGCTGTTGGGAATTACCAAGGCCTCCGATAATTCCATCGAGGTCCGGGTTCATCCGACAATGATTCCCGAGAGTACCCTGCTGGCCCAGGTGAATGGTGTCCTCAATGCGATCTATGTGAATGGGAATGCCGTGGGGCCGACCCTCTACTACGGCAAGGGGGCCGGGGCACTGCCGACGGCGAGCGCCGTGGTGGGCGACCTGATGGAGATTGCCCGGGACCTTCTGTATGGCGGTGTCGAACGTGTTCCCCTGGAATCCTTTCCGGAGGAATATCGGAAACCTGTGGTTGTGCGGGCCATGAACGAAGTGAGGACGAGATATTTTCTCCGCTTCTCCACGGCGGACCGCCCCGGAGTGCTTTCGAAGATTTCCGGGATCCTGGCTGATTTCGGGATCAGTATCTCTTCGGTGATTCAGACGGGTCGTAAATCCGACGGGCCGGTCCCGATCGTCATGGTGACCCACATGGCCCGGGAACGGAATGTAAAGGAGGCCCTGGCCCGGATCGATGCCCTGGCGATGACGGAGGGGGAGACGGTGCTGATCCGGATTGAGGATCAAAATGGGGGAGAGGAATAGAAAAAAGGGGCAGGCACAAAGCAAAGTCAAAAACGCAAAGCATTCACCATAGAGACGATTAAGAATGAAAAAGCTGACTGCTGAAAGCTAAAATCATAAGGAGTGTAACGGTTGAAACGTTGGCGAGGAGTGATTGAAGAGTACCGTGAATTTTTGTCCGTGACGGATACGACCCCGGTGGTGACCCTGCTGGAAGGGGATACGCCGCTTATTCATGCGAAGCGGCTGGCCGAGGCAATCCATCCGGATCTTTCGATCTATCTGAAATACGATGGGGCGAATCCGACGGGGTCTTTCAAGGACCGGGGGATGACCATGGCGATCTCCAAGGCGGTGGAGGCCGGGGCGAAGGCCGTGATCTGTGCTTCCACAGGAAACACTTCCGCCGCTGCCGCGGCCTATGCGGCATGCTGCGGGATTCGGGCCTTTGTCCTGATCCCCGAGGGGAAGATCGCCCTGGGAAAACTCTCCCAGGCGATGATGCACGGGGCGAAGGTCCTCCAGATCCGGGGCAATTTTGATGAGGCACTGAACATCGTCCGGGAGGTCTCGGCACACTATCCGATCACCCTGGTGAACTCCATTAACCCTTACCGGATTGAGGGACAGACCACCGCCGCCTACGAGGTCTGCGACCAGCTGGGCGGTCCTCCTGATTATCATGCGCTTCCCGTGGGGAATGCCGGGAACATCACGGCCTACTGGAAGGGGTATCGCAACTATCGGGAGGCGGGGAGAATCGACCGGTTGCCGAGGATGATCGGTTTTCAGGCGGCAGGGGCGGCACCGATCGTCCTGGGCCACCCCGTGGAGCACCCGGAGACGGTGGCCACGGCGATCCGGATCGGGAATCCCGCTTCGTGGAAATTCGCCGAAGCGGCGGCGGTGGAGTCCGAGGGGAAGATCGACTGCGTGACGGATGAGGAGATCCTGAGTGCCTACCGGATGATCGCCTCCCTGGAAGGGATCTTCTGCGAACCGGCCTCGGCCGCCTCGGTGGCGGGTGTGATCAAGCGGAACAGGGAGGTCGGTTTTGAGAAAGGGAGTACCATTGTCTGTACCCTGACCGGCCACGGGCTCAAGGACCCCGATACGGCGATCTCCGTTTCGGAGAAGCCGGTTACCGTCCGGGCCGCAATTGATGAAGTGATCGAGGTGCTGGGATACTGATCGGGTGCTCCTCAGGATTCCGCTTGAGGACCCCGGAGGAAATGATGAAATATATTGTATTGTTAGGCGACGGGATGGCGGATCGGCCCCTGAAAGAATTCGGGGGGAAAACGCCTCTGCAGGTTGCCGAAACACCGAATATGGACCGTCTTGCCGCAGGCGGGGAGATGGGACTGGTACGGACCGTTCCGGATTCGTTTACGCCCGGAAGCGATGTGGCCAACCTTTCCGTACTCGGATATGATCCGGTACGTTACTTCTCCGGACGGGCTCCCCTCGAGGCGGCGAGCATGGGGGTGGAACTGGGGCCGGCGGATGTTGCCTTCCGGTGCAACCTGGTGACCCTGCAGGATGACAAAATGGCCGATTTCAGTGCCGGTCACATCAGCACCGGGGAGGCGGAAGGGTTGATCCGGGCGGTGGATGCCGAGCTTTCCGATGCGGAGATTTCGTTCTATCCCGGTGTCAGCTATCGTCATCTCATGGTCTGGCGAGGGGGGAAGACCGGGGCGGTCTGCACCCCGCCCCATGATATCAGCGGACAGCCGGTGCGGGAATATCTTCCGCGAGGGACCGGTTCGGAACGGCTGAACGATCTGATGCTTTGCTCCCGGAGTGTGCTGGCGGATCATCCCGTCAATCAGAACCGGGTCCTGCATGGGGATGCTCCCGCCAATTCGATCTGGCTCTGGGGGCAGGGGAATCGTCCCTCTTTGCCCACGTTTCAGGAAAAATACGGGGTGACGGGGGGGGTGATCTCTGCGGTGGACCTGATGAAGGGGATCGCGATCTATGCGGGGCTGAAAGCGGTCCATGTTCCCGGGGCCACCGGCTATTTTGACACCAATTTCCGGGGGAAGGCCCTGGCCGCGCTGGATCTGCTGGCCGAGGATGATTTTGTCTATCTCCATGTGGAAGCGGCTGACGAAGCCGGGCACATCGGGGATGCCGGGGAAAAGGTCCGGGCGATCGAAAACTTTGATCAACGGGTCGTCGGGGAACTTTTGCAGGGGTTGCCGAAACTCGGCGATTTCCGGATTCTGCTTCTGCCCGATCATCCGACGCCGATCGGAATCCGGACGCACAGCAGCGATCCGGCCCCCTTCGTTCTCTATGACAGCCGCAATATCCGGGAATCGGGTCGGCGCTATGATGAGGAGACCGCTGCAAAAGCCGGTCGGCTTGTGGATCCGGGCTATCAAATTATGGACCTTTTGATCAGGGAAGTGTAACGTGGGGTTGATCGTTCAGAAATACGGGGGTACTTCGGTCCGGGATGTCGACCGGATCCGCCATGTGGCCGGGAGAGTCGCCGGTGTCAAGAAGGCCGGCCATGATGTGATTGTCGTTGTTTCCGCGATGGCGGGAGAGACGAACAAGCTCGTGGGATGGGCCAATGAACTGACCGATCTTCCCGATGAACGGGAGTTTGATCTCCTCCTCTCCTCGGGGGAACGGATCACGAGCGCCCTTCTGGCGATTGCACTGCAAACGATCGGGTGTGCAGCAGAATCCTTTACGGGTCGTCAGGCGGGGATTATCACCGACTTCGCCCATGGGCGGGCGAGGATTTCCCGGATTACGGGGGAACGGATTCGGGCGGCCCTGGACAAAGGTAAGATTGCCGTGGTGGCGGGATTCCAGGGGATTGATGAGAAGTCCGATGTCTCCACCCTCGGCCGGGGAGGCTCCGATACCTCCGCCGTGGCTCTGGCTGCCGCCCTCGGCGCGGACCTTTGTGAGATCTATACCGATGTGGACGGGGTCTATACCACGGATCCCAATATTGTTTCCGAGGCACGAAAGCTGGATCGAATCTCCTATGATGAGATGCTGGAACTGGCCAGCCTCGGTGCCAGGGTTCTCCAGACGCGCTCGGTGGAATTGGCGAAGAAGTTCAACGTACCGGTCATGGTCCGTTCCAGTTTTAATGAACATGCGGGGACTCTGGTCTCCAAAGAGGAGAAAGAAATGGAAGATGTGGTCGTCTCCGGGATTGCCTTCAACAAGAACGAAGCCAAGGTCTCCGCCATCGGAATTCCCGACCGGCCCGGTGTGGCGATGCGGATCTTCCGGACCCTGTCCGCTGCAGGAATCCTTGTCGATATGATCGTTCAGAACATCGGCAGGGACGGGATGGCCGATCTGACCTTCACCGTCTCCAAGGAAGATCTTCCGAAGGCGCAGAAGATCATGGGGGAGTTGGAGAATGAACTGGGCATGGAGGAGATTCATGTCGATGACGATATTGTTAAGGTGGCCATTGTCGGGGTGGGGATGCGTTCCCATACGGGGGTGGCGGCGAAGATGTTTGAATGTCTGGCCGATGCCGGTGTGAATATCGAGATGATCAGTACCTCGGAGATCAAGGTCTCCTGTATTATCAATGCAAAATATTTTGAGCTGGCCGTCCGGGAGCTCCATAAAGCCTTCGGATTAGAGAAGGGGGAAATCCACCACGAACGGAAGCACCCCATCCAGCCCTGACCTTTTTCAATGCCTTCAAGGAATGATGGTGTCGTAAAAAGTCACGAAGCCCTTCGACAAGCTCAGGGCGAACGGTGTAAGTGATTGATATTCCGTTCGTGGTGAGCTTGTCGAACCATGAACGGAATCCGGAAAACGACTTTTTACGAGAGCATCAAGGAATGAACGGATGAATGCTGTGACCCTCTACGATACCACCCTCCGGGACGGGACCCAGGCGGAAGATGTCTCTCTTTCCGTGCATGACAAACTACGGATCACGGAACAGCTTGACGCCTTCGGGATCCACTATATCGAAGGAGGGTGGCCGGGCTCAAACCCGAAGGATATCGACTATTTCCGGGAGGTGCAGGGGCTTGATCTGAAACGATCCCGGATCGTCGCCTTCGGCAGCACGCGGCGGGGCGGCATTACCCCGGGTCGGGATACCAATCTCCGGGCGATCATGAAGTCGGGCGTGCAGGTGGCGACCATTTTCGGAAAGTCCTGGGACCTCCATGTGAAACATGCCCTCCATGTATCGCAGAAGGAAAACCTTGCCATGATCCGGGAGTCGGTGGCCTATCTGAAGAAACGCCTCGACGAGGTCATCTACGATGCCGAACATTTTTTCGACGGTTACAAGGCCAATCCGGACTATGCGCTGCAGACGCTGGAAGCGGCGGAAGCCGGCGGGGCGGACCGGATCATCCTCTGCGATACCAACGGCGGGGCTCTTCCCTTCGAGATCGGGGGGGTCATGGACCGGGTGCGGCAGCGTATTTCCACGCCTCTCGGTATCCATGCGCACAACGATGCGGAGATGGCCGTGGCCAACTCCATTATGGCCGTCCGGCACGGAGCCGTCCAGGTCCATGGGACCATCAACGGATACGGGGAACGGTGCGGGAATGCGAATCTCTGTTCCCTCATTCCGAACCTGGTGTTGAAACTGAAAGTCTCCTGTGTAACGAAGCAGGACCTGGCGAAACTTCGGGATCTTTCGCGTTACGTGGCGGAGATTGCCAACCTGCCGCACAGTAAACGCTTCCCCTATGTGGGGGATTCCGCCTTTGCACACAAAGCGGGTATCCATGTCAGCGCCGTCCGGAAGTTGGCCGAGACTTACGAACATGTGCATCCTGAATGGGTCGGGAACCACCGGCGGGTCCTGGTCTCCGACCTGTCCGGGAGGAGCAACATTCTCTACAAGGCCCGGAAGTACGGCATTGACGTGGAGGGGCGTTCCAAAGAGGTGAAAAGGATCGTCCGGCAGTTGAAGCAGTTGGAAAACGAAGGGTTCCAGTTTGAAGGGGCGGAAGGCTCCTTCGAGGTCCTGATGCGGAAGGCCCTCGGCAAGGGGAAACGCTATTTCGATCTTCTCGGCTTCCGGGTTATCAACGAAAAGCGGGGGGAGGCCCCGACCGATTGCGAAGCGACGATTATGATGCGGGGACCCGACGGCCGGGTGGTACATGAGGCCGCCGTGGGAAACGGTCCGGTCAATGCCCTCGATCAGGCCCTGCGGAAGGCGCTTTATGCATTCTACCCGGAATTGAAAGAGGTGCGTCTCTCCGACTACAAGGTCCGGGTTCTGACGGAGAAGAGCGGGACCTCCGCCAACGTTCGGGTTCTTACCGAATCCTGCGACGGGGCCGACTGCTGGGGAACCGTGGGGGTTTCCGAGAATGTCATTGAGGCATCGTGGCAGGCGCTGGTGGACAGCCTGGTGTATAAGCTGATGAAAGACAAGCGATGATCGAAGAAATCGGTGTTGTTGTCTCTGTGGAGGGGACGAAGGCGACGGTCCGTACGGAACGGAGTCATGCCTGTGAAGGGTGTGCGTCCGCCGGATTCTGTAACCTCTCCGAAGGAGAGGGGGCCGTTACGGTGGTGGCGAAAAATCCTCTCGAAGCTTCCGTGGGACAGACCGTCCGCGTGGCGATCCCGACGGAAAGCTTTCTTTCGGGCACCTTTTTCCTCTACCTGTTCCCCCTGATCGGGCTCTTCGCCGGAATGGCCGCAGGAATTTACTTCTCCGGGATCTTTTCCTTGAAAGCACGGGACCCGGCGGCGGCCTCCGGGGCACTCATCGGGCTTGTTCTCTTCTTTCTTCTTCAGCGACTCTTCAATCAGCGGATTTCCGGGAGTCCCCGTTTTCAGCCTGCCATTGTTGAAATTTTTTAGCCCGTCATTTGTCGGTTTTTGTTTTCGGATTTCTGATGTCCGGTTCCGAATCTCCGATTTCTAAAAGAAGTGCCTTGCCAGGTAGATGAGGAGGAGTCCTGCGCCGAGGGTCAGAAAACCGAAGGTGCGAATCGCGCTGTCCGGGAATTGCGGGAGGCGTGAGGCAAGATCTTTGACCTGCCGGGGGAATGTAAAGTAGGAGAGCCCTTCGATAATCATGGCAAGTCCGAGGGCGGAAAGAAAGAGTTCCATCTTAATCGGCGTATACCGTGACGATGAGGGAACCATTTGTAATACGGACATCCTTGATCGTCCGGACTTCCTTCTTGAAAGGGTTTAAATCCAGTGCATTGAGAAAGTTCGGAATGAGGCCCGGAGGGATATGCAATTTCCCCAGGATGACGCGCTCCAGGTCAAAGTAAACCCGGTCGGAACGAAGAGTCGGACGGGTGTAGATGCGAAAGGTAATGGTGATCTTCTCGAAGTTCCGCAAAAGCGAAAAAGGAAATGATCGGGCAAATGATTTGCCGGCAAAGGGACGGAAGAGGCCGGAAAAAATGATCCTGTTTTTTTGCAGGGTTCCCCGAATGGTTGTAACTTGTTCGTTTCTGAGCTTTTCCTGAAGCCAGGAGTTGATCTCCAACTGTGAAAAGGTGATGTCCCGAGTCTTCTGATAGTTGAAGGCCAGGGTTTCATCGATCAGCATCTTGGTGAATTTGGCCTGGCAGCTTTTTGCGGCTTCCGGTGAGGTTGGAGTGACTCGAATGGGAACCGTGGAAAAGACCTTCAGGGTGAGAAAGAGAACTCCGGCGATCAGACAGAAAAGAATGATGCCGACGAGGATGCCCGTGGGGGTTTTGTTTTTGCGAGCGACCATATTGTCCCGGATGCAAAAGTGACGGATTTATACCTGTCCCGTGATGTTTCATGACGCAACACAAGCCGTTGGATCTGTTGCCTCATTTGTCGCATAAGCTACAATAAGTGACGGACGAAAGTCAATCTCTTTCCTGTGAGCAAAGGTAGGCAGGGGGGGGTGGGATGGACAAGCTTCAAACCTGCTGTTCGGTGCCGGCCTTCCGGGAAAAAGTGATTTTCAACGGAACCGTTTCGGGGTATAGTAAAATGGTTTTCTGCGCGTATCCCCGAGGAGAAGGTGATGATTGCAAAATTTATTGAGGATGAGATCTGCTATACCGGCCGGGAATTGACCTCCCACTGGGCTTATCGCCGATTCGGCCTTTTGGGCGACAGTATCGTCGCCTTCCGTGGTCCCTGTGATCTTCCTGTAGAACGGATGGCCGACCTGGAGGATATCCTCTCCGATGCGCCGATCCACAGCACCCGGATGCTTCATTTCATTGTGGAACATTTCGGGATCTCCCTGGAAATCTCGATCCTGCGGCAGCGTCTGCTGATCTGTCTCATTGCGGAAGAACTGAACCGGGATGGTGCGGTAAGGGTGATCCGCAGGGGAGACGACCTTTATTCCGGGGAAGGAAAACTCTCCGTTTCTATTGCCGTACAGAGCCCCGTTTCCACGATGATCCATGCCGGTCTGAACGTGGTGACGGAAGGGACTCCCGTCAGGACCGCCGGTCTTTCGGAACTCGGTGTCGCTCCGGAAGGGTTGGCGGAAGAGATCCTTGTCCGTTACGGTGAGGAGATTGACGGGATTGCCCGTGCCCGGTGTAAGGTCAGGGGGGTTCCCTGATGGAGAGGGAGACCGTGTCGGTTATGGAGATCTTTACCTCCCTCCAGGGGGAAGGTCCGGAGTTGGGAGCTCGTCATCTCTTTGTCCGGTTTTACGGGTGTAACCGTAGATGTGTTTATTGCGACACGGAGGCGGCGCTGAAGCTTTCCGGTCCATGCCGAATCGAACAGACTCCGGGCCGGGGGGATTTTCGGGAGCGGCCCAATCCCCTGAACCTGGAGGAGGTCGCCCACCTGATCCTCTCCGGTTCGGTTCAGGCAGGGGGGATTGATGCACTGACGCTCACCGGTGGAGAGCCGTTGCTTTATGCCCCTTTTCTCCGGGAACTTCTCCCCCTGCTGGATCATCGTTTCCCCTGCCTGCTCGAAACCAACGGTCTTCTCTCTGATGCCCTGCAGTCGGTCCTTCCCTGGATCGATGTTGTTTCCATGGATGTGAAAATCCCTTCCGCCACCGGAGAGGCGGCCGACTGGGAGGGGCATCGACGTTTCCTTCAGACCGGGGGGGCGAAGATCGGTTATGTCAAGACGGTCCTCTCTCCGGACGTGAAAGAGGACGAACTCCACCTTCTGGCGGAACTGATCCGCTCCGGAGGCTGTCCACCCCTTGTCCTGCAGCCGGTGAGCGGCTCGGAGCGGGACCGTTCCTGGATTGAAAGGCTCTTTGATATACAGGCGGGTTTGCGGGAAGCGGGGATCGATTCAGTCCGCATCATTCCCCAGGTCCATAAGCTTCTTGGGGTGTTGTAGGGATGTCAAAGAAAGAAAAAGTTCTCGTCGCCATGAGCGGCGGTGTTGACAGTTCCGTGGCGGCGGCGCTCCTGAAAGATGCGGGGTACGATGTTGTGGGTGCAACCATGAAGATCTGGGATGAAGGAAGGGAGGGAACCTTCGAGAATCCCCGGATCTGCTGCTCCCTCACCGCCGTGGAGGACGCACTGGCCGTCTGCGAATGCCTCGGAATTCCTTATCATATCCTTGAGTTCCAGGACTTTTTTCGTAAAGAGATCGTCGAGAACTTTTGTGCCGAATACCGGGCCGGACGAACGCCGAATCCCTGTGTTCTCTGCAACACGCTCCTCAAGTTTCATCACTTTCTGAAAGAGGCCGAAAGATTAGGCTGTGACCGGATCGCCACGGGCCACTATGCACGGATCGAGCATGACCCCGGATCCGGTTTTTACCGCCTGAGGAAGGGGCTCGACCCCGGCAAGGACCAGTCCTATTTTCTCTACGGCGTGACTCAGGAGATTCTTGCACGTCTTCTCTTTCCGGTTGGCGACTACCGAAAGACCGGGATCCGGGAACTGGCCGAAAAGTTTTCTCTTCCCGTGGCTGAGAAGGCGGAGAGTCAGGAGATCTGCTTTATTCCGGATAACGACTACACAGCCTTCCTCCATCGCCGGGATCCCGACGCCTTCCGGGAAGGGGAGATCCGGGATCGGCAGGGAAGACTCCTCGGCCGTCACGGCGGATATATGAATTTTACCGTGGGACAGCGGCGGGGACTGGGAGTCGCCCATCCCGTTCCGCTCTATGTTGTGGCGATCCGTCCCGAAGAAAATCTCGTTGTCGCGGGGGAGAAGAAGGACCTCTTGTCCCTGGAAGCGAAGGTCGTCTCCATCAACTGGGTTTCCGGTTTTCCCCCGGATTCAACGGCCCGGCTGACGGCGAAAATCCGCTACCGCCATCAGGGGGCAAAGGCCCGGATCGAGATCTCCGGAAATTCCGCGGCGACGTGCCGGGTGGTCTTTGACACACCCCAGGAGGCGATTACCCCGGGTCAGTCGATGGTTTTTTACGACGACGATATTGTCCTGGGCGGCGGGATCATTGATGAAGTAACCTGAATCCGGAGGTTTGATGCTCTGCTGACCTTATATAACGCATTACCGCATTCTTTTCAACGTGAAGTCGATGGACGGCGGGGGTTGCCGTAACCGGGCCGGGAAAAAACTTGTTTTCCAAATTTAATTAGGATAATATATTCCCAATTTTCAGATCTCTTCTCAGAAGAACTCACGAACGGCGGCAACGGCTCACTATGACAAGTGGGGAGCAGTACATTCAGGACGGTTTGCGAATGGTGCCGGAGGATCTCTATTCCGGCAGGAAGCAGGAACTTCAGACCCTTCTGAAGATGCTGACCGGTCTTCCCCGGGTGCCGGTGCAGAGTGCCGCGATCCTTGGTCCCGGTCGGGTGGGGACGAGCGAATTTCTCAAACGTCTCTACCTCGAACTCTTTCGCTCCGGTGGCGATGTCATTCCCTTCTATTATCGGTTTGAACGGATCTTTCATGATCCGCTCCATTTTGTCCGGGATTATCTGGCCTGCCTGATCCGGCAGTATTCAGCTTTTCAGTGCAATGATCCGTCACTTTTCGTTTCCGGTTCCCCTTGTTTCTCCTCCGTTCAGAAACTGGCCTATGGGCAGTCTGACAAAACCCTCGACCGGTTTTTCGAGGCTCTCGACGAGGCTTTCGAGGCGGACGACCGGGAAGCATGTCTTAAGGCCGCGCTTTATGCACCGGCCGTTCTCGCCGAGGGTGCCGGGAAATATGCCGTGATGATGGTTGATCATTTTCATCTCGCACTCCGGATGTCCTGGTCTGCCTGTCCGTCTCTGATGGAGCTTTATCCTGCGGTGATGGAGGTCCGCCGGGCACCGCATCTGATCACCGGTCTCTCCGGTCTTTTGCAACGGGATTTTTTAGGGATGGAATCAACGGCCGGTCTGATCCGCCGGATTCAAATGGATGTTCTGGATGAGGAAAGTGCCCTTGCGGCCTTCCTGCATCTGGCGGAGCGTTATCAGGTCAAGGCCGATCCCGAAGCGGTTCGGTGTGAATTGGCCCGCTTTCACGGGGTTCCCTACTACATGGTTTGCCTGATCCGGCGGGCACGGCAGCAGGGCCTTGCCCTCACTTCCGCAGAGGTGATCGGCGATCTTTATTTCCGGGAGATTGCCGGGGGGGAGATTGCCGCGTATTTTGAAGCCATTCTCAACCGTTCTTTCCGTGACCCCTTTGCCAAACGGGATGCCGTGCGGATCATGAATCTGCCCCCTCTCGCCGGGGGGAGCGTGCTGCGGATCGAGGAGGTGGCCAAACGGGTTTCGCTCGACCTCCAGCGGGTACGGGAATTGACGGAATCCCTGATCCAGGGAGGGCTGCTGGAAGGGGATTACGGGATGGTTCATCTCACGGCCGACCCGGTTCTGGCCGATTTTCTGAAAGCGGCGCAGCGATCCTGGCTGACCCGGACCGGTGAAGAATCGATTCGAAGGGAAATCCTGAAGGAATCGCCCGATGTGCCTATTCTGACGGAGTTGCAGGGGAACGAGGAGCCTGGGGGTTCCGGAGTCAAACGGGAGAAGATCTCCTTCGGCCTGGTCCTCCCGATGGTCTCCGAGACGGAGTTGGTGGCGGCCCGTGCATTGGAGCAGGTGGCGGAGCGGGTCGATTTTCCCGACGAGGAGATCGGCAAAATCCGGATGGCCCTTATCGAAGCCTGTATCAACTCTTTCGAGCACAGCGGAAGTTCCGATGGAAAAATCTATATCACCTTTACCCTGGACCGCGAGAAGTTGACCATCGTGGTGGAAGACAAGGGGCGTTCCTTTGATCCGAAGCGGGTCCCGGCGCCGGAACGGGTAACGACCCGGAAGGCCCCTTCCCGAAGGGGGTGGGGGATTGAACTGATCAAGAACCTCATGGATCGGGTGGAGTTTGATGACGTGGCGGTGGGGACGCGACTTCGGATGATCAAGTACCTGCCGAGGGATGCCGGTTTAAAGGCGGAGGCGGGATAGGAAAGATCAATATTGTTATTCCTCCCTTTCGCAAAGGGGGGGGTGAAAAATTGATGATAGGGAGACGGGCATGGGAGGTGTGGAGGTTGCAGTCAAGTTCCGGGAGGATTGCGCGATCTTTTATCCCCACGGTTATATCAACAACCTGGGGGGGGAGAAGATTGAGCAGCGGTGTGCGGATGTCCTGCAGGATGGATACCGGAAGTTTGTCGTCAATTTTGAGAACTCGCCGATCATCAACAGTATCGGGATTTCTTTTTTGATCGGGATGATCGACCGGATTAACAAGTCCGAGGGTTCCGTCTGTTTTTCCAATCTGACCGGGAACAACTCCGAGGTCTTCGAATTTATGGGATTGACCCGCTTTGCCCCCATTTTTTCCAGCGAAGAAGAAGCGCTTCATTATACGCAGGAGCATCAGGGAGGATGATGGAGGAAATGATTACACCTCAGTCCCGGACGGAGATTCGGAAGATGCTCTATGCTTTCAGCTCGCTCAATGACCTCGGACAGGTCATTACGTCCAACGGGTCCTTTGATGATGTGACTCGCTCCGGTCTCTATCTGATTTTGGGGACCCTCTCGGCGGTGCGGGGGGCTGTCTTTCGCTATTCAACGGAAGAGGGGGGGTTGCGGCTTCTGGCCGCCAAAGGGGTGGAGGAATCGGTTTTCCCTTTGCTTCCGCTCTCGAAGGAAGAGGAGCGGTCTTTCCTGACGGTGCCCCATGTGGTGATGCTGAATCCCCCACCGGTTGAGCTGAACGGGTTCTTTGTCCGCCATGGAGAGCGGTGCCTGGAACTTCAGGCGGCGTTACTGGTTCCACTTCGGGTCGGAGAGGAACTGGTCGGGATTCTGACCCTGGGTGAACGATTCGGCGGCGGAGAGTACACCGGGGAGGACCTGCAGGTCCTGGCGATGATGGCCCAGCAGCTTTCCGTGACACTCCACAATCAGCGGCTCTTTTCGCTGTTGCAGAAAAAAGCGGAAGAGAACCGGGTTCTCTATGAAAATCTCCGGAAGATCTATCACGATACGATCCGGGCCTTTGCCGCCGCCATTGATGCCAAGGACGAGTATACCCGGGGGCATTCGGCCCGGGTGGCGGCCTATGCCGTTGCCCTCGGGGAAGAGCTGGGATTGCCCCCGAAGGTGATCGAAGGGCTGCGTCTGGCCGGCCTGCTCCATGATATCGGCAAGATTACCGTCGATAGTTCAATCATCCGAAAAAAGACGTGTCTCAGTGCGGAAGAGATGGTGGAGATGCACCGGCATCCGGCAGTCGGCTATGAGATCCTTTCGAAGATCCAGTTCCCCTGGGGGGACCTTTCGTCTCTGGCGCGGCATCATCATGAGAAGATCGACGGAAAAGGGTATCCCGATGGTTTGCGCGGCAAAGACATCGATCTGGATGTCCGGATCATTACCCTGGCCGACGCCTTTGATGCGATGACGACGGACCGGCCTTACCGGAAGCAGATCGGCCTGGCCGAGGCGTTGTGCGAGGTCAAACGTTGTATGGGGTCGCAGTTCGACGCCGATGTCGCCCGGGTTCTCTTCCGGGTCCTGGAAAAGGAGTTGATCGGGAGTGCCGATCCTCCCCGGATCCTGCCGCACTTGACCATGCAGTACGATGCTGCTCAGGTCTGCCGTATGATCCGGACCTTCTATCAGTAGAGAGACAACATTACTCTTTGATTGCAGAGGATTTAGAAATGCAAGCCGGTTCCCCAGCAGATCCGGTTCGACGGGGGGGCGGGTTTTTCCCGATGGATCGGCGGGAGGTTCTCCTTTGGTGTCTCTTTGCCGGGACCTTTTTTCTGCTCTCTCTCGGATTGATTCGTCTTCTCCTCGGGCCGTGGGCACTGACCGCCTCGGGAATGCTTACCCTCGGTGCGGTAGCGCTGCTGTTTGCCCTGAAGGCCTCCTTTGTACAGAGGCCGAGACGGGAGGGGCCGGGGATGATGCGCCGGTCGGACCGTCTCTCTCTGCTCGGGACCCTGACGGCGGGGTTGGCCCATGAGATCCGGAACCCTCTTGTATCCATCAAGACGTATTTCCAGCTCCTGCCGGAACGGTACGACGATCAGGATTTTCGTGACCGATTTCAGAAGGTCGCGTCCAAGGAGGTGGACCGGATCTCCCGTCTTGTGGAGGAACTCCTGGAATTTGCCCGCCCCTCGGACCCGAAGTTTCGTTCCGTCAATGTCCATGCGCTGCTCGACGAGGTCCTCACCCTGGTCGATGCCGGTGCCCGGAAACGGAAGATTGAACTTGTGCGGGATTATGGTGCCGTCCTGCCGGAAGAGTTTGTCTGCGACCCGGAACAGATCAAACAGGTCCTCTTGAATATTGCACGGAATGCCTTCGATGCCGTCAACGGCGACGGTCGGGTCATCTTCCGGACCCGCTCTTCCCGACCCGCTGATGAAAAGGGGGTTTTCATCATCGAGATTGAAGACAACGGAGTGGGGATTACCGAGGAGCAGCAGCGCCGGCTCTTTACCCCGTTTTTTACTACCAAGTCATCCGGGACGGGACTCGGGCTGGCCATCTCCCGCCGGATTGTTGAGGATCACCTGGGGACGCTTACCCTGGAAAGCCGCCCCAAGGTAGGAACCAAGTGCCGTCTTCAACTCCCCCGCAACCCCCAACTCCATGAACGAAGAAGGGAGAGGGTAATGATGGTCACCCCCGATCAAAAGGACCGGATCCATTGAGCGAAAACGTTCTGGTCCTGAGGGATGTCGGGTTTTCTTATCGGTTTGACCGTAAATCTTTTTCTCCTCCTGTTCTGAAACAGATCAACCTGACCGTACAGCGGGGCGAGGTCGTTGTCCTGGTCGGTCCCTCCGGGGCGGGCAAATCGTCTTTGCTGCGTCTTCTGAATCGTCTTGAAGATCCGGGGGAGGGAGAAATCCTCTTCGACGGGATTCCCCTGTGCGAGCGGTCTCCGCAGGAACTGCGGCGGAAGATCGCCTTGCTGTTGCAGGAGATTTTCCTGATCGAGGGCAGTATTCGGGACAATCTTCTCCTTCCTTTCGATGGGGAAGGAGGCATTCGGGATCGGCGGCGGGCGATGGAGGCCGCCCTCGATGCCGTGGGACTTCCCGGCGGCTTTCTCCGTCGATCCACTGGGGAATTGTCCGTGGGGGAACGACAACGGGTCGGCATTGCCCGCATCCTGATGACCTCCCCCCGGGTTATGCTGCTCGATGAACCGACTTCGGCCCTTGATCGGGAGAACCGGCGGGTGTTGGCGCAGACGATTCGCCGGATCAATCGCGATCGGTCGATGACCTTTGTCGTGGTGACCCATTCCCGGAGTTTTGCCGAGGAGCTTGCAGGACGGATCGTGCGCATCCGGAAGGGAGAGATCCTGTCCCCATGATGGATGAAGCGATTCTGAATATCGGTATCGGGCAACTGGCGTTGACCGTTCTTCTGATCCTGCTGGTAGTGGGGCTCTCCTTTTATGAAAAGCTCCGCCTGACAAAGGATTATCTCGTCGGTGTGGTTCGGACCGTGGTCCAGCTTTTTCTGGTGGGGTATATTCTCGATGCGCTCTTTGCCTTGAACCGATGGCCTCTGGTCCTGTGCGCCCTGGCCGTCATGGTTTCTGCGGCCTGCCAGGCCGGTGTGGGGAGGTTGAAATGGCGGCAGAGCCGCAGCCGGCTTTTCGCAGGGATGGGTTTTGCGCTGATCCTGGGGACCGGTGTGACCCTCTTTGTCGTCACCCGGATCGTCCTTCGCATCAATCCTTGGTACCATCCCCGGTACCTGATCCCCTTGGCGGGAATGATCATCGGCAACGCCATGAACGGGGCGACCCTCGGTGCCGAGCGCTTCCGGAGTGAATTGATCCTCCGGAAAAACGAGGTGGAGACGCTCCTTTGCCTCGGATTTGATGTGCGTCGAGCCTCCGAGAGTGCGCGAAAGAGTGCGATGTCGGCGGCCCTTCTCCCGATGCTGAACAGTATGATGGTGGTGGGACTCGTTTCGCTGCCGGGCATGATGACCGGGCAGATCCTTTCCGGAACCTCTCCGCTGATCGCGGTCCGTTACCAGATTGTTGTAATGATCATGATTTCTTCGGCGGTGGCTCTCAGTTCCTTTGTCATGGTTCGATTCCTGACACGGAGTTTTTTCACCGGGGCGGCACAGATCCGTTACGAGGCCTTGCATTGATTTACCGATTTGGGGTGTTGACTCCTTTGCCTGTTCCATAATAAAATATAACCATTCATCCTGTCGAAAACCGGAACATAAATTATAGATCATATTGAGGGGTACATGTCTGCCGTCAAACATTCCGTAAATTCGCATACGTTACTGGTCGTGGACGATGAAGCGGGGGTCCGTGAATCGGTCCGGATGATCTTTGCAAACGATTACAACGTCCTTTCCGCCGGGAACGGTGAGGAGGCTCTCCGCATCGTCCAGAGCGAGTTGCCCGATGTGATCCTTCTGGATGTCAAGATGCCCGGGATGAACGGAATGGAGACCCTCCGCAAGATCAAGGAATCGAGCCATCCCTCCCGGATTGTCATGATTACGGCCACCAAAACCATCAAGAACGCCGTGGAGGCGATGAAATTAGGCGCCGAGGATTATGTCACCAAGCCCTTTGATGTGGATGAGATCCGGTTGATTGTGAAGCGCTCCCTGGAGAATATCGACCTGATCAATGAGGTAAAAACCCTTCGTTCCGAGGTGAAACGGTCTTACAACTTCGACAATATTATCGGTCGGACCGAAAGCATGCAGAAGGTTTTCAAGACTATTCAGCAGATTGCCGACAAAAAATCGACCGTTGCGATCTACGGAGAAAGCGGCACCGGCAAGGAGCTGATCGCCCGGGCGATTCATTTCAACAGTTGGCGGAGGGAAAAGCCTTTCGTGGCCGTCAATATTGCGGCCGTCCCGGAGACCCTGATCGAAAACGAACTCTTCGGCCACGAGAAGGGGGCCTTTACCGATGCCAGAGAGCGGACCCTGGGGAAATTCGAGATGGCCGACGGGGGGACCCTCTTCCTTGATGAGATCGGGGAACTTCCGATGAGTGCACAGGTCAAGCTTCTGCGGGTCCTGCAGGAAAAAGAGTTTACCCGTCTCGGTTCCTCGGTGAGCGAAAAACTTGATGTCCGTTTTGTCGTCGCCACCAACCGGGACCTGGAAGAGGCGATGCGGTTGAAAGAATTCCGGGAGGACCTTTACTATCGGATCAATGTCGTCCCGATCCGGATCCCCCCGTTGCGCGAACGGAAGAACGATATTCACCTCCTGGTCAACCATTTGCTCGAGAAGATCTGTGCGGAGGCGTGTGAACCCCCCTTTCCCCGGGACGGGAGCAACCGGCGTGGTGGAGGCGACCGGCGGAGTTCACCGGCGGAGGCCCATCCGGTCAAACGGATTTCCAAAGAGGCGCTGGAACTTCTGATGGAGTACCGCTGGCCCGGCAATGTGCGGGAACTGGAGAATGTCATTGAACGGTGTGTGGCTTTCAGTAATGGAGATGTGATCCTGCCGGAGGACCTGCCCGAAAAGATCCGTGCACTGCAGATGGATGCGACCAGCCTGGATCATGGATTTATCGAAAAAGGGCAATCTCTTTCCGATACGGTGGAAGCGTTTGAAAAAAAGATGATTCAGAGTGCCTTGCAGCGGACCAGCGGTAACAAGACCAAGGCGGCGGAATCGCTGCGGATTACCCGGAAGATGCTGCGTTATAAGGTGGAAAAGTACGGGATTCAACCCTGAGGGCTTCCGTCCGAGATGCTCGTGGTCTGTCTGTGTGAAGCGCCGCAGGCGGAAGTTTCCGAAGTGTCGGAATGTTGACGGACGGGGGCGGCCGAGTGCTCAGAAAAGGCCCATTTCGCCCGGCATCAGGACGAAATGGGCCTAAAATTTTGTTGTTTTCTGCTGATTGTCCGGAATTTTCTAAGGAGCCCTTTGAAAATCTCTTTTTCTGCTGAAAAGTAAGAAAAGATTATTTCCCTTCAGGGCAGAAATTTTCTTTTTGTTTCAAGGAAGATAGAGATTGTTTCCCGGCCCGTCCGGGTTCCTGCAGGAAATCTTTCTTGCAGCAGTCCTACTTTCGTTGCAGTGAATGACGCACTTGTTTTTTGGATGGCATGTGACTTGCAAAAAGTGAGTTCTGCCTGCCGAAAAACTGTAAAGAATATGAAACCGAGGAGCATGTGAATGAGTGATCGAGGAATGGTTTTGATCGTGGATGATGAAATCGGTCCTGTGGAATCGATGCGGATGATCTTAAAACCCCACCATCATGTCGATACCGCCGGCAGTGGAGCGGAGGCGTTACGGATGTTGTCTCAAAAGCAGTATGATGTGGTCACCCTCGATTTGAACATGCCCGATATGCACGGCATTGATGTACTTAAAAAGATCAGGGAGGATCATGAAGAGGTTGAAGTAATTGTCGTCACCGGTTACGGGACCCTGACAACGGCACAGCAGGCACTCCGGTATAATGTTTTTGACTACATTACCAAGCCCTTTGACGTCTCGGACCTGATTCGTGTGGCGGATGCCGCAGTTCAAAAGAAGCGTCTTCGGCAAGAGAGTCACCGGGAGATTTCCGAATTTCAGTGCATGAGCCATTCGAGGGATGAACGACAGGCTCGGGAAGTAGCCATTGAAGTTCCCCTGCAGAATGCATGTTCTTATTACCATGATCTCAGCCTCATGGATTTTATCAAAGTCCTCTCCCGGATTCTGGAAGAGAAAAGTCCCAGTATGCATTATCATTCCGTTCGGGTGGATCGGTTTTCCCGGGTGATCGCGGAAGAGATCGGACTACCCCGGCAAGAGAGAGATTATCTGACCATTGCCGCTTTTCTCCATGATATCGGCAAGGTAGGAATCAACAACAGTACACTGAACAAGGCGGGGGCACTGAGCGCCCATGAATGGGAGGAGATGCGGGAACACCCTTCCCGCGGGGTGGAACTGGTCCGACCGCTCTGTCTGCCCGAGGAGGTCCTTTCCATCATTCTCCATCATCACGAATCCTACGACGGTAGTGGCTATCCCCACGGGCTGAAGGGAAATGAGATTCCTCTTTGTGCACGGATTATCGGGATCATCGACAGTTACGATGCCATGATCTCCAATCGTCCTTACCGAAAGGCCCGTCCTATGGGATGGGTCATCCGGGAGTTGCGGGACTGTGCCGGGACACAGTTTGACCCGGAGATCATCGATGTCTTCATCAACTGTTTGCAGTACCAGCAGGAGTTGCAGCCGGTTCAGGCCTGCCAACTTTCCCTTTGACAGAGAAAAAACTTTATGGTATCCAGGCTTCCTGTGCGAAAACGTTCTGCTTTGGCAGGTCAACGTTGCCTCGTGAGTACCGATCCCGAACATTCACAGGAAGGAAGGCAAGATGCCGATCTACGAATTTTATTGCTCCGAATGTCACCGAATCTATAATTTTCTCTCCCGCTCCGTTCAAATAAAAAAACGTCCCGATTGTCCGCAGTGCGGCAAAAAGGAGCTTGCAAAGCAGGTTTCCCTCTTCGCGATTTCCAGGGGACGGGAGGAGGGGGAGTCCGGGGAGCTTCCTGACATCGACGAGGCGAAGATGGCGAAGGTCATGGAGTCAATGGCCGGTGAAGTGGAAGGGATGGATGAGGAGGATCCCCGCCAGGCCGCGCAGCTCATGCGGAAGCTCTATGATGCAACAGGCCTGAATCTGGGGCCCGGCATGGAAGAGGCCATCCACCGGATGGAGGCGGGTGAGGATCCCGACCGGATCGAGGAAGAATTAGGGGACCTCCTCGAAAACGAAGATCCCTTTTCCGCCGGGACGAAGCAGGGGACGCTTAAGAACTTTTCCAGAAAGATCCTTCCCCCTTCCACCGATGACACCCTCTACGAGATGTAGTTATGCTCAACGATGGGGGGGGCTCTTCCGGAAGGCTTCTTCGATGACCTCTTTCGTCTTCTCCGTGGCCGGTTCCCCCGTTTTTGCATCGATCCTGCGAAAGACGATTCCTTTGGGCACCGGGAAGTAGGAAGGGGCATGATTTTTCAGCGCCCCCTGCAGCAGGGCGACGAAGATCGGTCCTGCCGCACGGGCGCCTGTTTCGCCCGGTCCGATCGACTGCCGGTCATCGTAGCCGACCCAAATCCCGGCGGCAAGTTCCGGGGTATACCCGATAAACCAGGCGTCACTGTAATTGTCGGTGGTTCCCGTTTTTACGGCGACCGGGCGGTTCAGGCTTCGGGCGATCCGTCCCGTGCCGGACTGGGTAACTCCCTCGAGGAGGTAGGTGATGAGAAAGGCGGTCTGCTCATCTACAGCGACGCTTTGTTCCGGCCGGTGTTCCTTCAGGAGGTGTCCTTCGCTGTCATAGATCCGGGTCAGGAAATGGGGACGGGAATAGATCCCCTCTGCGGCGAAGGTTGCGTAAGCACTGGTCAGCTCCATCAGAGACACCTCGGAGGTCCCGAGGGCAAGAGAGAGATAAGGTTTCAGGGGGCTTTCAATCCCCAGTTTGTGAGCCAGGTTGATGACCGGTGTGAACCCGATCTCCCGCAGGAGACGGACCGTGGGTACATTGAGGGAACGTTCGAGGGCATATCGCAGTGTCACCGGTCCATGAAAGACGTGCTCGAAGTTCTGCGGTGTCCAGCTCTTTCCCGTGTCGGCATCCGTACAGGTGATGGGGAGGTCCATCAGAAGATCCGAAAGCTTGTGACCCGATCGGAGGGCGGCGGCAAAGATCAGCGGTTTAAAGGCGGATCCGGGCTGCCGTTTCGCCTGTACCGCCCGGTTGAACTGACTGACGGCATAGGAGCGCCCCCCGACCATTGCCTCGATGGCGCCGGTTCGCGGGTTCAGTACGATCACCGCTCCCTGAAGCGGCTCAATTGCAGGGGGTGTCCGGCGGGCCTCGATCTTGTTCAATCCTTCCTGTAGTGCCTTCTGTGCGATCTTCTGGATCCGTACATTCAAGGTAGTGTGAAGGGTCAGGCCTCCCTCGTAGAGTTCCTTCCGGCCGAATCGCTCTGCTACCTTCCGGACAACGGACTCAACGAAGTAGGGTGCCCGGTTGCCGTAATCCCCGTTTCGACGATCGGGTATCGGTTCGGCCCGGGCCTGCTCCGCCTCCTTGCGTGTGATGTATCCTTCAACAACCATCCTTTCCAACACCAGGTTCCGCCGTCTGCGTGCTGCTTCCGGATGGGTCAGCGGGGAGTATCGCTCCGGAGATTTCGGGAGCCCCGCGAGCAGGGCTGCCTCCGCCAGGGAAATTTTCGAGATCTTTTTGCCGAAGTACTTTTCCGATGCCGTCTGGACCCCGTAGCAGCCGGATCCGAGATAGATCTGGTTGAGATAAAAGTTCAGGATCTGGTCTTTTGTGTAGTGCTGCTCGATCTGCAGGGTCAGGATGGCTTCCTTGATTTTGCGGATCAGTGTCCGTTTCGAAGAAAAGAAGAGGACCTTGCTCAACTGCTGCGTGATGGTACTTCCCCCTTCAATAATCCTGCCCGCAGCGATGTCCCGGATCAATGCACGGGCGACCCCCCGGAAGTCGATTCCATGGTGGAAATAAAACCGGCTGTCCTCCACGGCGATCACGGCCTGTCGGAGAAATTCCGGGATCCGGGCAAAGGGGACGACCTCCCGTTTTTCGAGAAACAGTTCTTCGATGACCGTGCCGTCGTCCGCGAGGATACGGGAGGCCTGGCTGGGCTGGAAGTTTTCCAACTGCGTGACGTCGGGCAGCCGGACCAGCCGGGAAAAGAGTCCGCCCGTAAAGATGCCGAGGAGGAGAATGCCGCCGAGGAGGAGAAAGTAGGTACGTAGTTTCATTCCGGGTCCCCGGCCGTCGGGAGGGTGAGCCAGAGGCCCCGTACGCGATCCCTTTGGTATTCCAGACCGACCCTGCCGCCCTGGACGCGGATCAGCTCCCGGGCGATCCGGGCGCTGAGGCTGCATCCTCCGGAGGTGGGAGGGTTCGTGGTCTCTGCGGGGAAGAGTTTTCGGAAGAAGTTGTCCAGGAGTTGTTCTTCCATGCCTGTGTGCCGGACAATCATGGAAATACGGACGAAATTCTCCTTTCCATGACAAGGTTCCGGCAGGGAATTTCCTTTCCGGTTGCTGCATTGTGCGTGCAAAAGAATCTCTCCTTCCGACAGGACGTGGGAGATCTTCCCAAGCAGTCGTGTCAGGATTTGTTGCAGGCGTTCGGCATCAGCATACAGAGGAGGAAGGGAGTCCGGGACCTCGCAGGTGATGATGCACCCTTTTCCTTTGTTTTCTTCGCCAAGTTTTTCGACGGTTTCCCGGAGTGCTTCCGCCGGTGAGAGGGCGGTCCGGTTTAACAAGAGTGTGCCCGATGAAATCATCTCCATCTCCAGGAGGTCATTGACCTGATCCGTCAGAGAACGGGCACTGTTGAGGATAATTCCCAGATCTTTTCGCTGCGGTTCCGTCAGTTCTCCCTCCATGCCGGAGAGGAGGATCTCGGTAAAACCGATAATGTTGTTTAAGGGACTGCGGAGATCATGGACGACGGAGTGGATGATTTCGGTCTGTTCCTTTTTCCGATGTATCTCTTTTTGATGTAAATGCTTCAGTTCTGCAAGGAGCCCGGCCTCTTTTTCCTGTTTCAGGAGCAGGCTGCTTTTGAGTTTTTTCCCGCGGATGAGGAGAATGAGGAGGGCTGAAAGCATGAGGAGGGAAAAAACGCACAGGAAAATGGTCAATGTGTTATTCATTGTTTTTGCCCGGGGGAACAGGGTGCGATTTCGTTGATCACAAGACAATTTAACATTATACCACAGGGCTTCGGGAGTGCGAGAGAGTATTCCCCCCTGTTTGACATAGCATAAAACCTATTATAAAATAAAGGAAAAATCAATTTTCCCGAGGATTTTGTGAACCGGTTCCGTATTGTCTCGAATTTTGTCCCCTGCGGGGACCAACCGGAAGCGATCCAGAAACTTTCCACCTGGATTCGTGAGGGGCGTCCCCATTCGGTATTGCTCGGAGTGACCGGCTCGGGGAAGACCTATACCCTGGCGAAGGTGATCGAAGAGGTCGGCAAAACGACCCTGTTGATCGCTCCGAACAAGACTCTGGCCGCCCAGCTCTACAACGAACTGAAATCCTTTTTTCCCGAAAATGCCGTTGAGTATTTCGTCAGTTATTACGATTACTATCAGCCGGAGGCCTATCTTCCTTCAACGGATACCTATATCGAGAAGGATTCCTCCATCAACGATGAGATCGACAAACTGCGTCATTCCGCCACCCGGTCTCTCCTTGAGAGAAACGACGTGATTATTGTTGCCTCCGTTTCGTGTATCTACGGTCTCGGGTCGCCCGAGGCCTACCATGGTATGTTGGTCTACCTGGAGGAGGGGTGCGAGACGGACCGTGACGTTTTGCTGAAGAAGCTGGTGGAAATCCAGTACCGGCGTAACGAAATTGATTTCAAGCGGGGGACCTTTCGGGTGCGGGGCGACGTGGTGGAGATCCTGCCGGTTTATTCCGATACGGCCATCCGGGTGGAATTTTTCGGGGACGTGGTGGAGGCGATATCCGAGGTCGATTCCCTAACGGGGAAGCGGCTTCGTTCGATTCCCAAGATCGCCCTCTATCCCGGGAGCCATTACGTGACTCCGAAGGAGCGGCTGGAAAAGGCCCGTGAGGCCATCCTGAAGGAATTGCGGGACCGGGTGACCGAATTGGAGCGGGAGAACAAGCTCGTGGAGGCCCAGCGGTTGGAGCAGCGGACACTCTTTGACTTGGAGATGATCCGCGAGGTCGGTTATTGCCAGGGGATCGAAAACTATTCCCGGCACCTCACGGGACGACTGCCGGGCCGGCCGCCGCCGACACTGATCGACTATCTTCCGAAGGATTCCCTTGTGATGATCGATGAGAGTCATGTGACGGTTCCACAGTTGAACGGGATGTACCGCGGCGACCGGTCCCGGAAGGAGACCCTGGTGAATTTCGGATTCCGTCTTCCCTCGGCGTTTGATAATCGTCCGCTCCGTTTTGAAGAGTTTGCCGAACTGGTCCCGCAGACGGTCTATGTCTCAGCGACGCCGGGCCCGTTCGAACTGGAAAAGGCCGGGGAGCGGGTGGCGGAACAGATCATTCGGCCCACCGGACTGCTCGACCCGGAGATCATTGTCCGGCCTGTGGAGGGGCAGGTGGATGATCTGCTCCATGAAATTCGTGTACGGATCAAACGGTACGAGCGGGTCCTGGTGACCACGTTGACCAAACGGATGGCAGAGGATCTGACCGATTATTATTCCGATCTCGGGGTCAGGGTCCGGTATCTCCATTCCGATGTGGAGACGTTGGAACGGATGGAGATTCTCCGGAGTCTCCGTAAAGGAGAGTTTGATGTTCTCGTCGGGATTAACCTGCTGCGAGAGGGGCTCGATCTTCCGGAGGTATCGCTGGTGGCCATCCTCGATGCGGACAAGGAAGGGTTTCTCCGTTCGGCGCGTTCCCTGATTCAGACGTCGGGGCGGGCGGCCCGAAATGCCGGGGGGCAGGTTCTCTTTTACGCTGACCGGGTTACCGATTCGATGGCCCGGGCGATTGGAGAGACGGAACGGCGGCGGAAGATTCAGCAGGATTACAATGAGAGGATGGGGATTACGCCGAAGACCATTGAAAAAGAGATCCCCGCAAGTCTCGTTGAAATGTGTGAGGCCGATTACGCAGGTGTCCCCCGGGTGGAGGAGGAGGGGGAAGAGTATCTGTCGGAAAAGGAACTGGCGGCAAAATTGGATATACTGGAAGAGGAGATGCTGAAGGCGGCCCGGGAGCTGGAGTTCGAACGGGCGGCGGAGTTACGGGATCAGCTGATTGCACTGAAGGACCGTCAGGTAGGGGTGAAGACGGCGGGCATTGGGAAATAGAAATTGGAAAGTGGAAGATAGAAATTCGGGAATTCGCAAATTGAAAACAGCGGAAAAGAAGACGACAGCCATGAAAGAGTCCATCCGGGAGACGGTGAAGGGCCTGCCTGCTTCGCCCGGTGTGTATATGATGAAGGACCGGGAAGGGAAGATCCTCTATGTGGGGAAGGCCAAGAATCTTCGAAACCGGGTCCGTTCCTATTTTGTGCCGAAGGCGCATCATACGGCGAAGACGGAGGTGATGCTTTCCAGGGTTTTCCAGGTCGATTTCATGGTCACGGCATCGGAGGTGGAGGCCTTCATCCTGGAGAGCAACCTGATCAAGAAGAATCGCCCCCGTTACAATATTCTTCTGAAGGACGACAAACATTATCCCTATCTCCGGCTGACCGTGCAGGAGGAATTCCCCCGCCTTGAGGTGGTCCGGAAAGTCGGGAAGGACGGGGCGCTTTATTTCGGTCCCTATGTTCCGGGAAGCCGTCTTCGCTCCACCCTCGATCTGATCGAACGGACCTTTCCCCTCCGAAAGTCAAAGCGGAAGATCGAAGGGACAGGGAATCGGCCTTGCCTCAATTACCAGATCGGTCGTTGTCTTGCGCCCTGTGCCGGGAAGATTTCAAAGACGGAGTATGGACGGATCGTGCAGGAGGTGACGCTCTTTCTCAAGGGAAGGAACCGGATACTCCTCCGGAAGCTTCGGAGCGGGATGGAGACGGCCGCCCGCGACCTGAAATTTGAAAAGGCGGCACGGCTCCGGGACCAGATCCGGAGGATCGAACGGGTGACGGAACGGCAGAAGATCATCTCCACCGCCCTGGAGGACAAGGATGTCCTGGGCGTGGCCCATGCAGGCAATACGGCTTGTGTGGAGATCCTCTTTGTCCGGGGCGGAAGACTTCTTGGAAAGAAGGAGTTCTTTTTCGAGCTTCCCGAAGACGACCCTTCCGGGGTGCTTCTGCATTCCTTCCTGTCCCTGTATTACGGAGAGGAGAGCCTGATCCCGCCACGGATCTTTGTGCCCGGCAAGGTTCCGGACGGGGAGACATTGGAATGGGCCTTGACCGCTCTGCGGGGGCGGCGGACACGGATCGTGACCCCGCACCGGGGGTTGAATCATCAGTTGATTCGTATGGCGAATGAAAATGCCGAACTTGCGCTTCAGGGATACCTGCGGGAGAAAGACCGGGACCGGATCCTCCTGAAAGACCTGCAAAAACGGGCGGATCTGCAGCGTTTCCCGCAACGGATCGAGGCCTTCGACATTTCCAATATCCAGGGAGAATTCCCCGTGGCGTCAATGGTGGTCTTTGAAAACGGACGTCCCCGTAACTCCCATTACCGCCACTTCCGGGTCCGATCGGTTGCGGGGGCGAATGACTACGCCATGATGGAAGAGGTCCTCATGCGCCGCTATCGTCCGGAACCGGAGGCGCCCCTCCCGATGCCGGACCTCATCATGGTCGACGGCGGCAAGGGGCAGCTCCATGTGCTGTGCCGTGTGTCGGAAGAGATCGGTTTTGCCTCCCGGACGGACCTGATGGCCCTGGCCAAGGCCCGGCCGGGGAGGGGAGACGACTCCGTGGATCGCATTCTGCGTCCCGGATGGAAAACGGAGATCCGGTTGAAACCGGACGATCCCGTGATCCATCTTCTGCAGCGGGTCCGGGATGAGTCTCATCGTTTTGCGATCAACTATTACCGGAAACTCCATACGAAAGATCTTCTCTCGACGCAGCTTCTTGAAATTCCGGGGGTGGGCCGCAAAAGGAGCCTTTCGCTCCTGAAGCATTTCGGGAGCCTCCGCCAGGTACGGGAAGCGAGTTTGGAGGAACTATTGTCTGCGCCCGCAATCAACCGGGAGGTGGCCCTGCGGATCTATCATTCATTTCATTCCAGGGGGAATGCTGCGCCATGAGTCGTGCCGGATTTTCCCATGAACCCGTGCTGCAAGGGGGGCTGCTTTTCCTGACGCTGCGTTTTGCCGTTTTTCTGCTGATCGCACTTTCTGTTTCCCTGCCCTTCTTTGCGGAACGGCCTTTGGTTCAGTGGGGGGTCCTGAGCTATTTTGCCTTCTCCGAAATCCTGCTGCTCCTCCGGTCCAACCGGTGGACGCGGCGGAAGATCGCCATCGGGATCTATTTCCTCGACGTCTATGCCGTGACCTCCCTCATCCTGACGCAGGGACTTTCGGTCGTCTGGTATCTGACGATTCCCGTCTTCATGCTGGGGGTCAACCTCCTTTACAAGGGGAGACGCTCCTGGCTGTTGATCTCCCTGATTCCCGCGGTACTGATCCTTCTGCAACTCTTCCGGCAGGGCGGTCTTACCACCGGGGTGATCTGGGAGTATGGTGGTGTGGTTTTCCTCTTTTTCGTTTTTGAAGGGACCGTGCATGCCCTGGTCGGCCGTCTGGAATACCTGAATGCCCTCTGCCGGGGACAGCAGAAGGTTGTGCGGTGTATCATCGATGACGATTCCTCCGTCTCGCTGAAGGAGGGAATGCAAAAAATCCTCGAAAAGGAGGTCCCCTTCGGAGTGGATCTGCAGGTTTTCCTCTTTCGGGATCCCGCAGGGGACCTGCGCGGGCTGGAACGGCGTCGGGAGGGAGAGGTCAGCGAGGTTTGGATCCATCATGCCGGTTTGCCCTATTGGTTGGAGAAGGTGCCGGTCCGGGGGCGTTACCTGGAAAAGCTTCAACGAGACGATCCCGGTGACGACTTCCGGAGTGCCCGGGATGTGCAAAGCCTCCTGATTCTTCCGATGCAGGTGGAAGCGAGGGAGGGGTTTCTCCTCTTCGGGCGGCGATCCCCCTCGGCCTTTTCAACGCTGGAACGGGAGAACCTGCTCCTCTATGGCGAAATGATCCGCCGGCGGCTGGTCCGGTCCGATGTGCAGAACATTCCGTCTTGTATGGATGGAGAGGGGCGTGAACCCCGATTTTCCGCCGCTTCTCCTCCGGGTGAAAAAGACGAAAGGGAAGAAGAACTACGGGAACGGCTTGCACGTCTGAAACAGGAGAACGCCCGGCTGCAATCAGTCATCGACAATGAACTTCATTCGGAGACGCTGGAACTCAAGAAGGCGGCACTGGCCGTTCTCTCCCGGGAATCGGAGCAGGATCGAAAGGTTCTGGAGAAACTTGCCTCGGCGGAACTGAGCCAGGCCGTCTCCCATCTCTTTGACATGCACCTTGTGCTTGACCTGATCCTTGAAGTGATCTGCAAAAAACTCAAGGTTGAGAATGCCTCCATCATGCTGTTACGTGAGGAGAGCCGCGATCTGATTATCTCCGCCCATCGGGGTTTGAAAGACGAAGTCGTCCGGGAGACCCGGCTGATGGTGGGGGAGGCGATTGCCGGCTACGTCGCGCAGAAGGGCGAACCGCTCCTGATCGAAGATGTCCGGAAGGATCCCCGCTTCGTTCCCTTCAGCCGGGAACGATACCGTTCCGGCACGTTGCTCAGTGTCCCGATCCTCGGCAAGGAAAAGGTTCTCGGTGTGATTAACCTTTCCGATCCGGCCCAGGACGGTCCCTTCCGGGAGCAGGACCTCGAAATCCTTCAGGCGATGTCCCGCCAGGCGGCTATTGTGATCGAAAATGACCGGATGTACCAGGAGTTCAAGAACGGCCGGTGGATTCGTGAGATCTATGAGGAAGAACTGTCGCAGCGAGTCTCGAAAAAGGTTTTTCAGGAAGGACAGGTGCTTGAGAAGGTAGCGGGCGAATATCCGGTGACCATTCTTTCCGTTCATCTTCATGAAGCCGGGAGCTCCGCGGCCGTGGACAGTCTGGAAAGAATCCGCCTGATCGAACAGTGTTTTCAGGATTGTCGTCGAATTCTTGTCCGGCGCCGGGGGGATGTCGCCGGAGAGACGGGCGCCGGGATGATCGGACTTTTCGGTCTGCCTTTTCCGGACGCGAAGGATGCCTGGCAGTCGGTTCTTGCCGCGGTGGATCTGCTGAAATATTTTGCCGGGAAAAGTTCGAAAACCGGGACAGTGAGAGAAGAAGGTTTTGGGGTTTCCATCGGAATCTCCACGGGAAGGGTCCTTCTCCGGGAAAAGCAGGGAACGGTCCCCTATGCCGTTTTCGGAGAAACCTGGGAACGGGCCGTGACCCTGATGCATGCCGCCTCTCCGGGACAGATCCTGGTCGATGAGCCGACCCATGACCGGATTGAGGACGCCGTCAATGCCCTCCGCCTGGTTCTCCCCTACGGGATCAATAAACAGTTGACGGCCTTCGGGATCAAGGGGTTGAAAAAGGTGGTTGTTGCGGCGGAATCGGTTGAGATGTAGGAACAGTACCGGAGGCGGGAAGGATGTCATTATTCCCCGGTGGACGGAAAAAGAGACGATTTCCCCGGGTCAGTCCGGAGAAGGGCCGACCGATCCGGGTCGACATTAACGGAGTCGATTTTCTCGAGATCGTTTATGCCGACAATCTCAGTGAAGGGGGACTTTCCATTGTGGCTCCCCATGAGTTCAGGGGATGCAAAATCGACCAGCCCGTTTCGCTCATTATCTCCCTTCCGGAACCGGAAAAAGCAAACATCCTGGTTGCCGGGATCATTCGTTATATTTCCTACACCCGGAAGATCTTCGGCGTTGCCTTTGTGGACCTCAAAAAAGAAGACCGGAAGAAGATTCAGCGCTACGTTGAATATCGAATGAAGGGAGACTGACCTCTGTCCCGGAACCTTCATTCACTCTTATTTCCGGCGGTCTCAGGCGGGTGGTGGAACATTTATGACATTTTTTTGAGATTGTTTTTTGACAATACCCCTTGACAAGGATATATCGTTGTTTTAATATCCAATTTAACGTTCTTGGCGTGTTCTCGTTGGATCCCGGGGATATTCAAAGGCAGTACGTATAGAAACTGCGGTTCATATTATCAGAGTCTGAGATGCCTGAAACGATTATTCCTGCCGGCTATTTCCCCATTATCCTGTTCCTGATCCTTGCCTTGCTTTTCGGGGTAGTGACCCTCTTTTTCGGGTCATTGATTCGTCCGAACCGTCCTGGTATTGACAAACTCTCCCCCTATGAATGCGGCAACCCCCCCTTCATGGATTCCCGGTCCCGGATCTTCATCCGTTATTACCTGGTGGCCGTACTGTTTGTTCTCTTCGATCTGGAAGCGGTCTTTCTCTATCCCTGGGCCGTGGTCTATCACAAGATCGGCATGTACGGCCTTGTGGAGATGGTCCTCTTTATTGTGATTCTCCTTGTCGGCTATGCCTATGCCTGGCGGAAAGGGGCATTGGAATGGGATTGATTGAACATCGATTCAACGACAACTTTCTCACGACGACGGTGGACCAGGTGATCAACTGGGCCCGGAAGTCCTCCCTCTGGCCGGTGACCTTCGGGCTTGCCTGCTGTGCGATTGAAATGATGACGACCGGTTCCGCCCATTACGATCTCGACAGGATGGGAGTGATTTTCCGTGCTTCGCCGCGACAGTCCGATCTGATGATCGTTGCGGGGACCCTGACCTGGAAGATGGCCCATGTGCTGCGCAAGATCTATGACCAGATGCCGGAGCCGAAATATGTGATCTCCATGGGAAGCTGTGCCGCATCGGGCGGGGTCTTCAACACCTACAGTGTGGTCCAGGGGGTTGACCAGGTTGTTCCCGTGGACGTTTATGTCCCGGGTTGTCCGCCCCGCCCTGAAGCACTGATGTACGGGATCGTCAAACTGCAGGAGAAAATAGAAAAGGCGCGGTATATCCGGAAGGAACTATGAGCGAAATCCATCTGAGTCAGGACGAAGAAGCGATCATCGCCGCCTTGAAGGACCGGGTGGAGAAGTTGGAACCTGCCGTGGAGAAGATCTGCGGTCAGCTTTCCCTGGGGATCGAAGGAAAAGATCTCACGGCGGTCTGCAGGGTACTGAAAGAGCATCCGGCCATGCAGTTCGATTACCTGGCCGATCTCTGCGGCGTTGATTATCTCGGAAAACATGCCCGCCGTTTTCAGGTGGTCTATAATCTTTACTCTATTTCGCTGAATCACCGGGTCCGGATCAAGGTCGACCTGCAGGAAGGGGAGGCGATCGACTCGGTTACGAAGATCTGGAACACGGCGAACTGGCACGAGCGGGAGCTCTTCGACTTGTTCGGGATCGAGGTTTTAGGCCATCCCGATCTGAAAAGGATCCTCATGCCGGAAGGTTGGGAGGGGCATCCACTGCGGAAGGATTATCCCCTCCAGGGGAAGGGGCAGCGGGAGGATTTTTCCTTTATTCCGGAAAATGAACGGCCCCCGACGCGCAGGCCGAAGGTCCGGTCGGAGGAATGGTAGAAAAATTAAAAACAAAAAAATAAAATTATAAATCCAGGACCGTATTCCAGGTCGGAATCAATATTTCACAACTGAAAATCCAAAACGAAAAGCGGACGATTTGATTACCCAGGAACTGAAAATCAATATGGGACCGCAGCATCCCAGTACCCACGGGGTCTTGCGCCTGGTGCTCAATATCGATGGTGAAAAGGTCCGGAAAGCCGAGCCGCGGGTGGGGTATCTTCACCGGGGGATCGAGAAGCTTTCCGAGTACGGCTCCTACCAGCAGGTGATCACCCATATCGACCGCCTCGACTATATCTCGGCCATCACCAACGAGTTCGCCTATACCCGCACCGTGGAAAAACTTTTGGGGGTTCGTATCCCGGAACGGGCGGAATATGTCCGGACCATTGTGGCAGAGATGCAGCGCATTTCGTCGCACCTTCTCTGGCTGGCCACCCATGCCCTCGACATCGGTGCCATGACGGTCTTCCTCTATACCTTCCGGGAGCGGGAGACGATCCTCGACCTCTTTGAAGAATTGACCGGGGCGCGGCTGAACAACAACTATATGCGAATCGGCGGTGTGAGCCGGGATCTTTCTTCGTTCTTTATCGATACCCTGTACAAATTCTGCGACGAATTCCCCGCACATATCGAAGAGTACGATACCCTGATCCGGGAAAACCGGATCTGGCACAACCGGACCCGCGGGGTAGGGGTGATCTCCGCGGAAGAGGCGGTCAGCTACGGTCTCTCTGGTCCGACCCTTCGCGGTTCCGGCGTCAACTGGGATATCCGCAAGGCCGAACCCTACGGTGTCTATGACAAGGTGGAGTGGGAGGTTCCCCTCGGGGAGAACGGCGATGTCTATGACCGCTACTGGATCCGGGTGGAGGAACTCCATCAGAGTACGAAGATCATCCGTCAGTGTCTGGATCAGCTTCCCGAAGGGCCGATCCTGATCGACGACCCGAAGATCGTCTCCCCGACCAAAGAGAAGATGAACATGGAGATCGAATCCCTGATCCATCAATTCAAACTGATGACCGAAGGGTTCAGGGTCCCGGAAGGCGAGGTGTACTGCGCCACGGAAGTCCCGAAAGGGGAGCTGGGGTTCTATCTGGTCAGCGACGGGTCGTCCCGCCCCTATCGGCTGAAGATCCGGGCCCCCTCCTTCGTCCACCTGGGGGCCTTCGACCGGATGGTCCGGGGGGGATTTGTGGCGGATGTGATTGCCGTGATCGGGACGATTGATATTGTCCTGGGAGAGTGCGACCGGTAGATGGGTAAAGGCACAGGGGCGCGCACAGGGGCAGAGGCACAAAGTTTAAAGTTAAAACCAAAGGCGAAAGGCATTCACCGCAAAGACGCAAAGGTCGCAGAGAAAATCTAATATCGAAATCAAGGGAACAACAGATCATGCAAAGTACGGTCCCTGCAAAATTTTCCGAGGAGACACTGCTACGGATCAATGAGATCCTGGCGCGCTATGCGACGAAGCGGGCGGCGGCGCTGCCGGTCCTCTACCTGGCGCAGAAGGAGTTCGGCTGTATCAATGATGCGGCTCTGGATGCCGTCTCCCGTGTCCTTGAGATCTCCCGGGCCGATATCTACAGCCTGGCGACCTTCTATTCCATGTTTCATCAGGAACCGCTGGGGCGGAATGTGATTTTTCTCTGTGACAACCTGGCCTGTACCCTCCTCGGTGCCGAATCGTTGCGGGATTACCTGGAACGGAAACTGGATGTCCGAATGGGGGAGACCACGGACGATGGTCGATTTACCCTGAAGAATGCAGAATGCCTCGGGGCCTGCGGACAGGCGCCGGTGATGCTGGTCAATGACGATTTTTACGAAGGCCTGACCGAGGCCCGGATTGATGAGGTTCTGGAAAAATACAAATAAAATGGAAAAGATTTTATTAAATAGAGTTCATCTGAAGAACTCCCGATCCATCGAGGTTTACCTCGCCCACGAGGGGTATGAGGGGCTCAAAAAGGCCCTTGTCATGACTCCCAAGGAGGTCATCGAAGAGGTCAAGCGGGCGAACCTTCGCGGTCGGGGCGGGGCCGGGTTCCCGGCGGCCATGAAATGGGGGTTTGCCGCTGCAGATCCGAACCGGCCTAAATATCTTCTTTGCAACGCCGACGAGGGGGAACCGGGGACCTGCAAGGATCGGCAGATCATGGAGGGGGATCCCCATGAACTGATTGAAGGGATGGCGATCGCCGGCTACGCCTTTGGTGCCGAGTTCGGCTATATCTATCTCCGCGCGGAATATCCCCGGTTGGTGGGGGTGCTGGAGACGGCCATCGCCGAGGCCGGGGCGAAGGGGTTCCTGGGAAGTAAAATTCTCGGCTCCGATTTTAATTTTACGATCCGTGTCCATCGCGGCGCCGGAGCCTATATTTGCGGAGAAGAGACGGCCCTCATTGAGTCGATCGAAGGCAAACGGGGCCAGTCCCGGGTCAAGCCGCCCTTTCCCGTCAATGTGGGGCTCTTCGGGAAACCGACGGTGGTCAACAATGTTGAGACCTTGTCCAACGTTTCCCATATCCTCCGCAAAGGGGGGAAATGGTTCGCCTCGATCGGTTCGGAGAAGTGTCCCGGCACACGGATCGTTTCTCTTTCCGGTCATGTCAACCGCCCTGGTTATTACGAACTCCCCATGGGGGTGACCTTCCGGGAGGTGATCTATGAGCACGGCGGCGGCATCCGGGGCGGAAAGGAACTGAAGGCCTTCATCCCCGGCGGTGCTTCCGCCTCCTGCCTGACCCCGCAACACCTCGATGTGAAGATGGACTACGATTCCGTGGCGGCGGCAGGGAGCATGCTCGGTTCCTCGGCCCTGATGGTGATGGATGAGACGACCTGCATGGTTAAGGTCGCGGAACGGCTGATGCGTTTCTTTGTGCATGAATCGTGCGGAAAATGTACCCCCTGCCGGGAGGGGACGGACTGGCTCCTGAAACTCCTTCAGCGGATCGAGGCGGGGGAGGGGAAGGAGAAAGACATCGACCTCCTCCGGGAGATCTGTGACAACATCTCAGGGAAAACCTTCTGTCCCTTAGGCGAAGGGGCCTTAGGCCCGGTGCGGGGAACGTTGAAATATTTTGAGGAAGAGTACCGGGAGCATCTTCGGTTGAAGGGATGTCCCGTAAAGCGGAAATCAAGAATTGGGAATTAGGAATCGGGAAGAGCTTTGTCGACGATCAAGATTACATTCGATGATCAGGAATACGAAACCGAACCGGGTTTGACGGTGATCCAGGCGGCGGACCGGGTGGGGGTCTTCATCCCCCGTTTCTGCTACCTGGAGAAGCTCTCCCCTCTTGGGGGGTGCCGCATGTGCCTGGTGGCTCTCAAGGGGGTGCCGAAGCTCCAGACGGCCTGCACGACGCCGGCCAGGGACGGGATGGAGATTGTGACCCGTTCCGGGGAGATTCATCAGGCCCGCAAGGCGATGCTCGAGTTTCAGTTGGCGCAGCATCCCCTCGATTGTTTTTATTGCGACAAGGCGACGGAGTGTGATCTCCAGGATCTGACCTACCTCTTTGCCGATATTGAACACCGCTACGATTTCCCGCCGCACAAGCGGGGGACGGTCTATGACAACCCGCTGATTGAGCGCAACCTCGAGCGTTGTGTCCACTGTGAACGGTGTATCCGGGTCTGTAGTGAGATCCAGGGTGCCCATGCCGTGGTCGCAACCAAACGGGGACGGATGACGGAGATGCGTGAGGTCCCCGGCGGCGGGGAGTGTCAGTTCTGCGGCCATTGCATTGATGTCTGTCCCGTGGGGGCCAACCTCGATCGTCTCTTCACTTACGGTGGTCGTCCCTTCCAGATGGAGAAGGGGGATTCCATCTGCCCCTACTGTGGTTGCGGCTGTACGGTCAGTCTGAACATGCGGGAGGAAAAACTGGTTCGGGTCCGTCCCGGGGTCGATACGGGCGTCAACAATGGAAGCCTCTGCGCCCGGGGTCGTTTCGGCTGGGGGTTCGTCCATGACCCGGAACGGCTGACCCGTCCCCTGATTCGCAAGGAAGGAAAGTTCGTCGAGGCCGGGTGGGACGAGACCCTGCTCTACGTTGCCACGCGTTTTGAAAAGATTATCAAGGAGAAAGGTCCGGAAGTGATCGGGGGACTCGGTTCCGTTCGCTCCACCGATGAAGCGAACTATCTCTTCCAGCGTTTCCTCCGGACGGTCATTGGAAGTAACCATATCGATAGCAGCGCCCGGCTGAATTATGCAGCGGTTCTTGCGGGATGGCTCGGGACGAAGGAGCAAGCCCGGGAGGCGACCTTTGAGGAGGTCCGGAAGGCCCGCCGGGTCCTGGTGATCGGCGCCGATCCCCTCGAGACGAATCCGATCCTGGGACTGGCCGTCAAGGCGATGCAGAACCGGGGCGGCACACTCTGGATTGCCGATTCCAGGGTGACCCTCACGACCCGCCTTGCAAACCGTCATTTACCGATCCTGCCCGGAGCGGAAGTTCCCCTGATTCTGGCCCTGGCTCGATCCGGGTTGGAAGAACCGGCCCTGTCCGGATTTTCCGGGTCCGACGTTTCAGCACGGACCGGTCTGACATCAAAGGTACTGGATGAGATCGCGACCTTTCTCGGTGAGGATGCGGAAAAGACGGTCATCCTCGCGGGACGGGGAGTGAGCCAGGCTCCCTTCGGCGCGGCGGCGGTCTCGCTTCTGTTGCGGCTGGCCGCTGTAAGAGGCATCTCATATCTTTTTGCCCTGGACAAAAACAATGAGCGGGGAAGCTGTGAGATGGGGGTCCTGCCCGACCGCCTTCCCGGACTGGCCCCGCTGAGCGAGAAGGCGAGATTCGAAAAGGTCTGGGGGGACCGTATCCCCGATCGGCCGGGCTATTCAGCCTACGAGATGCTCCAGGCGGCCAGGGAGAGAAAGCTTTCCGCTCTCTATATTATGGGGGAGAATCCTCTGGTTGATTTCCCTGATACGAAGTTCGTGGAGGAGGCCCTGGGATCGCTCGATTTTCTGGTGGTCCAGGATCTCTTTCTCACCCGGACGGCTTCCATGGCGGATGTGGTCTTGCCGGCGGCCGCCTTTGCGGAAAAGTCCGGGAGCTTTACCAACCTCGAAGGGCGGGTACAATTCTTTCCCTCTCTGGTCCCGGTGGCAGAAGGGGTCCGTGCGGATGCGAGAATCCTGGTGGAACTTTCCCGCAAGATGGGGAAGGGCTTTGCCTTGAAGAATATTGCCGAGGTCCGGGAGGAGATCGACTCTCTTGTCCCGATGAACGGGACCAGGAGAATGCTGCAGACCGGCGGACCGGAGATCCCTCTGCCCGGGACGGAAATGCAGTGGGGAGCGGGGGAGGACCCGGACTATCCTTCTCTTTTGATGTTGACCTCATCCCTCTACCGCAACGGGACCCTGTCGAACCGGGCGGCGGGGCTGAAGAAGGCGCAGGAAAAGGCCCATTTGCTGATGAATGAACAGGATGCAAGTCTTCTGAAAATCGGCGAAGGGGACAAGGTGATGCTCAGCTCGAAACAGGGTGAAATCCAGGTGGGTGTCCGGCTTTCCCATGAGATTCCCGCCGGGACTCTGCAGATGCCCGAAGGATTCTCGGATGCCAACCCGAAGAGCCTCCTTTCTCATGCACTCGATCCGGTCTCCCGGACGCCGATGGCGCGCTTTGTACGCGTCAAGATAAGGAAGATCTGACGATGGCGGTACAGTTCGTAAATATGATAAAATTCCTCTGGGCACACAGTGTATTACAGATTGTGATTGTCTTTGCCTGTACCCTGCTGATGGTCCCGATCCTGACCTGGGTGGAACGGAAGGTGATCGGTCACATGCAGGTTCGTCTCGGCCCCATGCGGGTCGGTCCCCACGGAATCCTGCAGGGGATCGCCGACGGAGTCAAACTCCTCCTGAAGGAAAACATCGTTCCTTCCGGTGCGGACAAGCAGATCTTTATCCTGGCGCCGATCCTCTCGTTGGTTCCGGCGATGATCGCCTTTTCCGTGATTCCTTTTGACAAGTGGTTCTATATTACCGATATCAATATTGCGGTTCTCTATGTGCTGGCGATCTCTTCGGTGGGGACCTACGGGATTATTCTGGCCGGCTGGTCGTCGAACAGTAAGTATGCCCTCCTGGGGGCGTTGCGGTCGGCGGCGCAGGTCATCAGTTATGAACTTGCCATCGGTCTGGCCCTCGTCGGCCCCCTGATGATGGCGGGGACCCTGAGCATGGTGGGGATCACGAAGGCCCAGGCGCAGCACTGGTTCCTTCTTCCGCAGATCCTCGGATTCTTCATCTATTTCGTGGCCATGCTCGCCGAGACGAACCGGGCCCCCTTTGATCTGCCCGAGGCGGAGACGGAACTGGTGGCGGGGTTCCATGTGGAATACAGCGGCATGCGCTTTGCCTTCTTCTTCATCGCCGAGTATGCCAACATGGTCCTCGTCTCCTCCATGGCCACGGTCATGTTCCTGGGCGGATGGAACCCGCCCTTCCAGGCCTTCGAGGTGATGCACGTGCTGCAGCGTGTGCCGGGGATCTTCTGGTTTTTCGGCAAGATTTCATTTCTTCTTTTCTGCTTTTTCTGGGTGCGGGCGACCTTCCCCCGCTTTCGCTATGATCAACTGATGCGGCTGGGGTGGAAGGTACTCATTCCGCTGGCCTTTGCAAATATCCTGGGAACGGGGATCGTCCTTGCGCTTCTGAGGTAGATCGGGTATAAAAAGGAACATTTCAATTGTCCGGTTCATTTAAAAAATTTATCCGAACCGTCACGCTCGTTGATCTGATCAAGGGGCTCGCCCTGACCGGGGGTGTCTGGGTCAGGAGCATTGTGACGCCGAAACATGTACTGGTTACCCGGCAATATCCGGAAGAAAAACGGCCGTCCTTTCCCAATTTCAAGGGGCACCACGGGTTCCTGCTCAAGGAGGACGGCTCGCTCAAGTGCGTCGGGTGCGGGATCTGCGCCGGGGTTTGTCCCGCCAAGGCGATCCGTGTTTACACCGAGGAGGGAAAGGACCATGAGAAGGTCGTCACCGGCTATGAGGTCGACGCCTTCCGGTGTATCTACTGCGGATTCTGCGAGGAGGCATGCCCCAAGGATGCCATCATCCTGACCCGGCTCTACGAGTTGGCCGATTACGATAATCGGGAACAATACCGCTGGAAGATGGACCGGCTCATCGAGGTCGGGAAAAAACGTCCGCTCTTCCGGGATGAAGTCAAACTGTAAGGACACTCCATGTTCGGAACCATATTCTTCTATTATCTCTTTTTCATGATCCTGGCCTCGGCGGTGATGATGGTCACCCGGAAGCATGTGGTCCATTCCGTCCTCTATATGCTCCTCATGTTCTTCCATGTGGCCGGTCTCTATATCCTCCTCGATGCGGAATTTCTGGCGGCGATCCAGATGATCGTCTATGCCGGGGCGATTCTGGTTCTTTATCTCTTTGTCATCATGCTGGTGAGCATCAAGACGGAGCGTACCCTGCGGGAGCAGCTCTTCGGACATCTCCCCTTTGCCCTGGTCAGCGCCGGGCTCCTCTGTGCCGGTGTCGTGACGGTCCTGATCCGGGAGACCCTCTTGAAAAAACCGCCGGAGGCCGTGGTCCGGGCATCGACATTGAGCAACCCCGAGGCATTGGGCCAGGTCCTTTATACGCAGTATCTCTTTCCCTTCGAGGTCGCCTCCCTGATCCTGCTGGTGGCGCTCGTGGGAGCGGTGTTGATTGCCGGTCGAAAGAACGTAGATACGACGGAGAATAAATAATGACGATTACGCTGGAACATTACATCCTTCTGGGTTCGCTCCTTTTCTTCATCGGCATGGCGGGGTTTCTGATTCGCCGCAATGTCTTTCTCATGTTCATGTGCATTGAACTGATGATGAACGGTGTCAATATCTGTTTTGTATCGTTTGCTCGCTATTACCATAATCTTTCCGGTCAGGTCTTCGTTCTGTTTGTCATGACCGTTGCGGCGGCCGAGGCGGCCGTGGGACTGGCGATTATCCTGACGCTTTACCGGAATCGAGAGACGTTGAATGCGGATGAGTTTTGCCTGATGAAACATTGACGGCTTTGCAAAAAGTCCGTCTGCGGCGTTTATCAGGTTTTGAGTTCATTGCGGCGTACAACGAATGTACGCCGCATTCCTCAAAACCTTCGCGCCTTGCATACGGAGCTTTTTATCGTGCCGTCTTAAAAAAGGAAAAGGTCTGATGAGACCTGACCTTTTCCTTTTTTAATAAGGAGAACCTTCTTGGTACAGACACCGACTTGGATCCATATTCTGATCCCCGGCCTGCCTTTGCTGGCCTTTGTGATCAACGGCCTCTTCGGCAGGATTTTGAAGACCCGGGCCGCTTACGTCTCCATCGGGGCGGTGGTCCTCTCCTGCGTCCTCTCCCTGGTCACCCTCGGCCAGGTCCTTGCCGGGAGCCGTTTCTATGGGACCGTCTATGAATGGATCGGGGCGGGGAATTTCCGGGTCTCCATCGGTCTCAATATCGACCCGTTGTCCGCCGCCATGATTGCCATGGTGACCTTTGTCGCCTCCCTGATCCATATCTATTCCGTAGGCTACATGCACGGCGACCGCGGGGTCGCCCGCTTCTTCGCCTACCTCTCGCTCTTTACCTTCTCCATGCTCGTTCTGGTCCTGGCGAACAACTTCCTGCTGCTCTATTTAGGGTGGGAGGCGGTGGGACTCTGCTCCTATCTCCTGATCGGTTTCTGGTATGAAAAGAAGTCGGCCGCGGATGCCGGCAAGAAAGCCTTTGTCGTCAACCGGGTCGGGGACTTCGGTTTCGGTCTGGGGGTGATGCTCATCTTCGTCACCTTCGGGAGCCTCGACTACCATACCGTTTTTGCCGGGGTCCCCGGCATCCTCGGCCGGACCCTGGCGATCCCTCTTGGGGTGACGACGATTCAGGCAAGCCTTGTGACGGTGATCTGTCTCCTCCTCTTTGTCGGGGCCATGGGAAAATCGGCACAGTTCCCGCTCCATGTATGGCTTCCGGACGCGATGGAGGGACCGACGCCGGTCTCCGCCCTGATCCATGCAGCGACCATGGTCACGGCCGGGGTCTACATGGTGGCCCGTGCAAACCCGCTCTTCGCCGAGTCGAAGACGGCCCTCATGGTGGTCGGGATCGTCGGAGGTTTTACGGCCTTCTTCGCGGCGACGATCGCCCTGGCGCAGAACGATATCAAGCGGGTTCTTGCCTATTCGACGGTGAGCCAGCTCGGATACATGTTCCTGGCGCTGGGCATCGGGGCCTGGACGGCGGCGATCTTCCACCTGCTGACCCATGCCTTCTTCAAGGCCCTCCTCTTCCTCGGTTCCGGCGCGGTGATCCATGCCATGTCGGGCGAGCAGGATATGCGGAAGATGGGAGCGCTCCGAAAGAAAATCCCCTGGACCTACTGGACCTTTATCGTGGCGACCCTGGCCATCTCCGGCATTCCTCCCTTCGCCGGTTTTTTCAGCAAGGACGAGATCCTCTGGAAGGCCTTCTCTTACGGCACGACCTATGGAATGATTCTCTATGTCCTGGGTGCTTCGGCGGCGCTCCTGACCGCCTTCTATATGTTCCGGCTGATCTTTCTGACCTTCCACGGCGAGTCCCGGGTGGAACCGGAGCCAGCCCGGCATCTCCATGAATCTCCCTGGAACATGGTCGTCCCACTGGTCGTCCTGGCCCTCTTTTCAGCGATCGCCGGTTTTGCCGGGGTACCCGAGGTCTGGGGCGGAGCAAACCGGATCCATCATTTTCTGGGGCCCGTCTTTGGTCACGGTGCCGCCGGGGGGATCGTCCATGCCTCGGCGGCCGGTCTCGAACAGCTCATGGCCGGCGTGTCGGTCCTGATTGCCTCGGCCGGGATCCTTCTTGCCTGGTGGATGTATATCGCGAATCCCGCACTTCCGGGGAGGGTGGCTTCCGCCTTGGGCGGTCTCTACCGGGCGGTTCTGAATAAATGGTATTGCGACGAGATTTATGATGCCCTCCTTGTCAATCCCTGCAAACGTTTCGGCACCTTTCTCTGGGAGATCATCGATGCCGGGCTGATCGACGGGATCGTCAACGGCACGGCCGCCCTGGTTCATTTCTGCGGGGAACGGATCCGGCGGCTGCAGACGGGGCATGTCGAAAATTATGCCCTCTTCATGGTGTTGGGGATCGTGGTGATTCTCGGATTCTATCTTCTGATCTGACAGGCGGGAGCGATGACGGAACATATCTTAAGTTACATTACCTTTTTCCCCCTGGCCGGTGTGGTCCTGCTTCTGTTGACACCGAGGGGCAGGGATGAGGCGGTCCGCAAGGTCTCCTTCACCGCCTCCCTGATCACCTTTGCCCTCTCTCTCTATCCGCTTCTCCGTTTCGACCGGGGGTCCTTCCGGATGCAGTTCACGGAATCGGTCCCCTGGATCCCGGCCTGGGGCGTTCATTATTCCGTCGGTGTCGACGGTATCAGCCTTTTGATGGTCGCCCTGACCACTCTTCTGTCCATGATTGCGATTCTCTCGTCGTGGACGGCGGTTCGGGAACGGGTAAAAGAGTACATGATTGCCCTGCTGGTTCTGGAAACGGCCATGCTGGGGGTTTTTGTCTCGACCGATCTCTTCCTTTTTTATATCTTCTGGGAACTGGAACTGATTCCCATGTTCTTTCTCATCGGGATCTGGGGCGGCCCCCGCAGGCATTATGCTGCGATCAAGTTCTTTCTTTATACCCTGGCCGGATCGGTCCTGATGATGGTGGCGATCCTGGCCCTCTACGTCCATAGCGGGGCTCATCCGACCTTCGATCTTGCGACCCTGACGTCGGCGGCCGGAGGGTTCAGCCCGAAGTTTCAGTTCTGGGTCTTCTGGGCCTTTTTTATGGGGTTTGCTTTCAAGGTGCCCATGTTCCCCTTTCATACGTGGCTTCCCGATGCCCACGTGGAGGCGCCAACGGCCGGTTCCGTGATCCTGGCAGGGGTTTTGTTGAAAATGGGGATCTACGGGTTCCTCCGTCTTGCCATCCCCCTCTGCCCCCGGATCGTCCTGCGGCCGGAGACGGTGACGATCATGATGGCCCTCGCTGCGGTGGCCATTATTTACGGGGCGCTGGTGGCGATGATGCAGAAGGACATGAAGAAGCTCGTGGCCTACTCCTCGGTCTCCCACATGGGGTATGTCATGCTCGGCATCTTTGCTTATAATCTCCAGGGGGTCTCCGGCGGGATCCTCCAGATGTTCAATCACGGTGTTGTTACGGGCGCTCTTTTCCTGATCGTCGGGATGCTCTACGAACGGCGCCATACCCGGATGATTGCCGACTTCGGCGGGATCGCAAAGGTCATGCCGCTCTATGCAGCGCTCTTTCTGATCTTTACCCTGGCCTCCATCGGGATGCCCGGAACGAACGGTTTCATCGGGGAATTCCTGATTCTGATCGGCGCCTTTGCCTCCCATTACCGGATCGCCGCCGTGGTCGGCGCCTTCGGGATTATCCTCGGTGCGGGATACATGCTCTGGCTCTATCAACGGGTGATCTTCAACCCGATGGTACACAAGTCGAACCAGGGACTGGCCGATCTCAGCCTCCGGGAGGTGGTGACGCTGGCGCCGCTTCTGATCCTGGTCTTCTGGATCGGTTTCTATCCGGCGCCCTTTCTGAATCTCCTCAATGCTTCGGTAACGCACTTGATCGCACCGCTTTCGGCCTATTCTGTGGCGATGTTGCCATGATATCTTTGAACGGGAGAAGAGGATGACCTTGATATTGCCGCCGATTCCCAACCTGCATGCGATCACCCCGGAGATCATTGTGGTGGTGACCTCGCTTCTGGTGCTGGTGATCGATATTATTCAGCCGCGCGGGAAGAAGGGAAAGCTGGCTTTTCTGGGAGCGGTGGGGCTCGCCGCCGCCGGCCTGTCCAGTTACAACCTCCTGCAACATCCCCTTGCGGCGGATATTTCCGGCTTCTCCGTGGATGCCTATGCCCAGTTTTTCAAGATCATCTTCTGCCTGGCCGGTCTGATGGTGATCGGGATCTCTGTACGGTATCTCGACCTGGAAGGCTTCTCCCTCGGGGAATACTATTCCATCATCCTCCTCGCGATCCTCGGGCAGATGGTCATGGCCTCCGGAACGAACCTGCTGGTGATCTACGTGGGCCTGGAGCTGATGGCGATCTCCCTCTATATCCTTGCAGGCTTCTTCAAAGACCATCCCAAATCGAACGAGGCGTCGGTGAAGTATTTTCTCCTGGGCTCTTTTTCATCGGGGATTTTTCTCTACGGGATCATGATGACCTACGGACTGACAGGAAGTCTCGATCTTTCGGTGATTGCCGGGAAGATCGAAGGTTCGCAATTCACGGGGCTTTTGCTCCTGGCCGTGGTCATGATGGGAGCGGGGTTCGCCTTCAAGATTGCCGCCGCCCCCTTCCATTTTTGGACCCCCGATGTCTATGAAGGGTCTCCCACGTCGGTGACGGCCTTCATGTCGGTCGGGCCGAAGGCGGCGGCCTTTGCGGTCCTGATCCGGGTTTTTTCCACCGCCTTTGGGAGTCTGAGAATCGAATGGACGACCCTTTTTATCTGTCTCTCCATTGCCACGATGGTTACGGGAAATCTCATCGCGTTGCGGCAGACCAATATCAAGCGGATGCTCGCTTATTCCAGCATCGCCCATGCCGGGTACCTCATGATCGGTTTTGTTGCGGGCGGAGAGATGGGGATCTCGAGCATGATGTTTTATCTCATGATCTATGCCTTTATGAATATCGGGGCCTTCGGTGTGGTGATCCTCCTGAACCGGGTCGGGGGGATCGGGGATCAGATCGATGATTTTGCAGGTTTGTCGAAGGTCAGCCGGGCCTCGGCCTTTGTCATGATGGTCTTCATGTTCTCCCTCGCGGGGATCCCCCCGACGGCCGGATTCGCAGGAAAGTTCTACATCTTCATGGCGGCGGTGAAGAGCGGCTATGTCTGGCTGGCCGTCATCGGGGTCCTCAATTCCGCCGTCTCCGCCTACTATTATCTGCGGGTAATCATGCGGATGTATATGGCGGAACCGAATGGTGAACCGGTATTGAATGTTTCTACCGCTCTTTCGGCGATTCTCCTGATCGCCGTTGTCGGTATTCTTGCCATCGGTATTTTCCCCGGTTTCTGCCTTGATCTGGCCCGTGCCTCCGTAACCTCGATTTTATAGCACGGGGGACGAAGATTTTTTGAGTCTCTAACGAAATAATCTGTTGTATCGGTTCCCCACCGGGAGGGTGTATATGACCAGTCGGATTGTTTCCCTGAACCGTGACCGCGGGATTGAGATTCCGGAACATATCCTTGATGAAATGCAGTTGAAAATCGGTGATCGATTCCTTATTTACAGGGAAGCCGGCGTGGTCCATCTCCGCAAGGTTGACGAATCCGCGACCTGGAGGGCGAAAGGGGAGAGAGATCTTAAGGATCAGGAAGAATTCCTCGAAGCAGTGGAGAACTGGTTCCTGACGAACCTGAAGGGGTTTGAAAAGAAGATGACCTTTCAGGGGAACCTCGAGAGTATGCATCTTTCGGAGATTCTTCTTTTTCTCGCAATGTCCAAAAAGACCGGGGTCCTGATCCTGAAGGGAAAGAACGTTACAAAGAAGGTTTACTTCGAGAACGGAGAGATCGTCTTTGCCGCCTCCACACTGCCCGAAGAACGGTTGGGGGACATCCTGTTGCAGGAGGGAACGATCTCCGGGGAGCAATACCGGCAATCCGCTGCGCGAATCGAAGCGGGCAAACGGCAGGGGAGGGTACTCGTTGAGATGGGAGTGATCCCACCGGAGGCCCTCTGGAAGGCGGTCTGCCGGCAGGTAGAGGGGATCGTGCATAGTCTTTTTACCTGGGAGATGGGCTATTTTGAATTTTTGGAAGGGAGCCTCCCGACGGAAGAAAAGATCAAACTGGCGGTCGGTGTCCCGAACCTGATCCTGGAGGGAATGCGGAAGGTCGCCCGGCAGGGGATCAACCAAGTCCACCATCCCGATGACAGCCAGGTCGTCTACTGTCTCTCGGGAGAAGGGAATGAATTCGGGGGGATCGAACTCACCGACGAGGAAAAGACCCTCCTCTCCCGGATAGAATCCGGAATGACGGTCCGGAAGGTCTGTGAACAAAGTCCTTTGTCTGTGGAGGATACAAAGGAGATACTTTTTCGTCTCATAGCGGGGGGGGTGATTCGCTCCGCCAAAGTCCGAGGTCCCTACGTGGAGGCTGTGGAGATTGAAGACTCGGCAACATTGACGGCACGGATCGAGCAGTGTAATATGATTTTCCGGCTCATTACGGAATTTCTCCGGATGGCCGTAGGGGACCGGGTCCACGTTATCCTCGGGGCCTTCTTCCGGGGGGTTGATCACGGTCAGGAGATCCTTTTTGACACGGTTTCCCTGGAACCGGACGGATCGCTCGACGCCCGTCCCCTCCTGGCCAACATCGCGGAATATCTTCCGGAGGAACGGGAGTCCATCCTCATCCGAGGGTTGAACGAACTCCTCTATTTTCAGCTCTTTGCCGTCCGGAACAACCTGGGGCATCAACAGGAAAAGGAAATTCTGACGGCCTTGCGCGAAATGCAATTTTTGGAAGAGTAAAAAAGGGTTCCGGGGCCCGGGGGGGTGGTTTGCCCACTCGCGCCCTTGGCTCCTTTTTCTCAATGTTGATGAGAACCGAGGAAGTTGATGATGCGCAAGACGCGGCCTGAGAAGAAGTTGCCGGTGAGTGACCGCCTGATCGTCGCCCTGGATTACGAGACGGAAGAGGCAGCCCTGATGATGGTAGAGAGGCTTTCCGAGTTACTTACGACCTTCAAAGTCGGAAGCCAGCTCTTTACAAAATGCGGACCGGAGATTGTCCGGAAGATCCACGATGCGGGAGGACGGGTCTTCCTCGATCTTAAGTTTCACGACATCCCGACGACTGTCGCAAAGTCCGGAATCGAAGCGGCCCGCCTCGGGGTCTTCATGTTCAACGTCCACGTTTCCGGCGGTGGGACCATGATGAAGCGGTGTGTGGAAATGGTCGGAGAGGTTTGCGAAAGGGAAGGACTGTCACGCCCCTACATCATCGGCGTGACCCTTCTGACCAGCATCTGTAAAGAAACCCTGCGGGACGACCTGGGGGTCGCGAAGCCGGTTCCCGAACAGGTCACACACTTGGCCCGACTGGCCGAAGAATGCGGTCTGGACGGTGTCGTCTCTTCGGCCCGTGAAGTCAAATTGATCCGGAAGACCTGCGGTCCCGATTTTCGGATTGTCACCCCCGGCATACGCCCCGCCGGGGCCTCCATAGACGACCAGAGCCGTGTTGCAACGCCGGGCGATGCGCTTCGGAGTGGTGCAGATTATCTGGTGATCGGCAGGCCGATCACAGCCGCGCCCGATCCCGCCAGGACCGTGCAGGAAATCCTCAAGGAGATGGAAGCAAAAAAGTTTTGACTAATCTTTCGTTTCCATTTATTATTCATAGATTCCCAATTCCGGATTTCTGCAATTCCGTGGGGGTGTAGCTCAGTTGGGAGAGCGCAGCGTTCGCAACGCTGAGGTCGTCGGTTCGATCCCGATCACCTCCACCAATTAAATCAATCACTTACAAGATTCGGATTCTCTGGAAATTGTCTTGTGTGTTCATTTCGCGCCCTCTTTTTTTCCATAGGACCGCATAATCAGTCATACAAAAAAAACAATAAGACCCCTTAAAGTACATGATTATCAGAACTGAAGAAGCGTTCCTTCCTTTCTGGCCCGGTTGAGGGCACGCTGGAAGAGGAAAAGGCTTACGGGGATGCCGAACAGGGCGAAGCCCGCCAGCGCCCAGAGATCGATCCCGAGCCGGGATACAGGTGTTCCCAGAAGAATGGCATGACGCATGGCGCGGAGGGCATAGGTCAGGGGGAGCAGGTTCGAACATTTCTGTACCCATTCCGGAAGGATGGTGACCGGATAATAGACTCCTCCCAGGAGGGTTGACAGGGTTCCGAAGAGGAAGGAGATTGGATCTCCCCGCTTGAAGACAAGGACAAAGGCGGCCGAGAGAATGCCGAAGGCGGAGAAGGCACAAATGGTCAGGACGAGAACAACCAGCGTAGAGAGCAGATCGGCCGAGCCGACCTGGAGTCCGAAGCCGAAGATGCCGGTCAGCAGATAGAGTGCAACCTCATAGGTGACATAGAAATAATCCCAGAGACTGGAATAGACGAGGACGGCCAGATACCGGGTCGGGGTGATCAGCATTACTTCTACGGTTCCCGTTTCCTGTCCGTCCCGGACGGTATCGGCAAAGGTGCTCAGCGCCACGTTCAGGTACCGCGTAAAGGCGATCCCGATCAGGACAAAGGGGAAATACTTACCGCCGTAGGCGGCCAGATAAGGCGAAGCGGATGTGCCGAAGAGGCGGGAGATAAAATAGAACATGACTACGGAAAAGAGAACGCCGAAGACCTGCCACAGAAAGGAAAGACGGTAACTTGCTGCCTCCATGAAATCCCGACGGAGGAAGGAGAGCGGTTTATAGATCAGGGGAAGAGAGAGGGCGGTCATTCAGACGGCCTCCTTCCGGGTGATCCGTGTATAGATATTTCCCAGGCCCGATCCCGTGCGCTCGTGGGGTTCGATCTCCTCAATCCCTCCCCGGCGCAGGATGCCGATCCGGTCACAAACCGTTTCCACTTCGCCGATGCGGTGCGTGACCATCAAAATGGTGGCCCCGGAACGCTCCGTCAGGAAACGGAGAGATTGCAGAAGGGTTCGTGCGGCCTCCGGGTCGAGGCCCCGCGTCGGTTCGTCCAGCAGGAGGATTTTTGCCCCCCCGAGAAGTCCACGCGCCACGGCAAGACGTTGCCGCATGCCTGTTGAATATGCATCAAAACGATGATCCAGAAAATCCTCCATCTCCAACAGATTCGTCAGTTCTCCGATCCGACGTTCCAGGGCCTTGCCGGTCAGATTCCACAAACGCCCGAAGAAGCGGAGGTTTTCCCGGCCGCTGAGGCGCCAGCAGAAACTTCGTTCATCGGAGTGGACCCAGCCGATCTTTTCCCTGACTTTGTTTTCTTCAGTCACAACATCGTGTCCTGCAATTCGTACCGTTCCTTCATCGGGCCGGAGAAGGGTTGCCAGAACCTTGAGCAGGGTTGTCTTTCCGCCGCCGTTCGGTCCTAACAATACAAAAATCTCCCCCCGGCGAATGTCCAGATCCAGCCCTTCGAAGACCCGGATTTCATGTTGAATAGGAGAGGTGGAAAGCCAGTGGGCAATCCCCGTTGCAGGACGGAAAACCTTGGTGAGTTTTGAAACCTCGATAATGGAGGACATGATCAAGTCTTCGGTGTTTTGTGATGGCTGGCACCGGCTTTCATGTTCCACCCATTCTTCTCACCGAGGATATCCTCTTCGTAAACGGACCGGATGATATAGATCAGGGGAGTATCCTTCAAACGGACGACTTTGGGTACCTTGAGGCTGTGCCCCTCTGCATCATAGAGGATCTCCACCGTGGGTCGGAGAGGCCGGTCTTCACTGGTTTCGATTACCTTGCCGACTTCATTGGTATTCAGTTTCACAAACCCTTCCAGAGGGAAAACGGAAATCTTTTTGAGCAGGGTTTTGATCAGACGAGGAGCAAAAACCCCCTTTTCGCTCTCTACGATGATCTTGACGGCATCATAGGGGAGAAAACGGCGCCGTTGTGGACGAGTATGGGTCAGGGCCTCGTAGTAATCGACAAGACCGATGATCTGAGCGTACTCGTGAATCTCCTCACCGGTCAGCCCGCGGGGATAGCCTTTTCCGTTGATCCGTTCATGTTCCTGCCGGACGACCGCGGCGATCCAGGTATAGGTAGGTCCGAGCCGGGAGAGCATCTCGTAGCTGTATTCCGGATGACGTTTCATCTCCTCATATTCTTCCTTGCTCAGGACGTCTTCCTTGTTGATCAGTTCCAGATCGAGCTTGGCCATCCCGATGTCATGGAGTAACGCCACCGTGCCGAGACGGATGAGCTGGTTTTCGTTGTAGTCGAGTCCCATTCCGATTTTGAGGGAGAAAATGGCCACATTGACGGCATGAGAGACAAGGTCGGTCGAAGAGTGACGGGTATAGACGGCCTTCAGATAGAGACGGTCCGCCGCCATGAGGCTGTGAACCATCCGTACGGTACATTCGGCAATCCGTTCCGCCGAGAAGGATTCCCCTGCCTTGCCGCGATCCATGGCGATCTGCACCTGTTCCTTGGATTCATCGTAGATCTTTTCCACATCTCCGTAGATCCACTCCCCTTCGGAACGCTTGGTTTCCACACGTTCCCGGAGGATGGACGATCGTCGGCGAAGCGCCTCCTGGGGCATCACATTCCCGATCCCCTGCTCTTCACTCTCCTTGAGGAGTTCATCGACGGAGAGGATCTCGCTCAGTTTTAGATCCCTTTTCGGAGGTTCCGGCTGTTCCATTTTCGGAGTTGCAGCCGGATCGGTGGGAGAAGAGGAGGGAGCCGATTTTGTTGCATCGGACTCTTTCAGAATATCCGTGATTCGTACCATAACAAAACTCCCTTATAAAGAACCGTGGGCGGATTTTTCCACGATTGCACTATTGATGAAATTGACACTCTCTCCGCATCCGATCAGGAGGCTTAAGTCACAGATATTGTTGATCTTCCGGGGAATCCCGCAACTGAAATCATAGATCTTACGGAGGGCATCGTTCGTGAACATGTTCCGTCTTGCTCCTGCTTTCTTGAGACGGAAAAAGATGAATTTGACCATCTCCTTCACATCGAGAGCCTGGAGGTGATAACGAATGGCGATCCGTTGATTGAGTTGAGTAATATGTTCGATCTTCTCTTTCAGTTCCGGCTGGCCGATGAGAATCAGCGTCAGCAGAAAACGGTCATTGAGCTGAAAATTCAGCAGCAGCCGCAATTCTTCGAAGGTGTGTTCACTGTTGATCAACTGGGCTTCATCAACAATGATGACGGAGTTTTTTCCCTCGTTGAGGTTCTGATAGAGATGATCATTCAACCGATGAATCATCTCCCGCCTGGATTCGTTCGTTGTCTCCATCCCGAACTGGTAGAGAATTTCCCGGAGAAAATCTTCCGATTCCAGGCAGGGGTTTTCAATCAGAGCAATCTGATAGTTCCGTTTCACCAGCCGTTGGACAAGAAGCCGGCTGATGGTGGTCTTCCCGCAGCCGATCTCTCCCGTCAGCATTGCCGCACCTTTGCGGCTTTCAATCGCGTAGATCAGACGGGTCAGAGCCTCTTCGTGAAGCGGCGACTTGTAGAGGTACCCGGGATTGGGAAGGTTTTCGAAGGGGTATTCGATGAGGCCCCAGTAATCTTTGTACATGGACAGATTCTCCGGAAAGGGTAAAGGTCAAAGCAATCCCGGCCCAGGGCTCTGCTTGCCGGTACATCCTCTGATATCATGCAGAAAAGAAGAAAATCTATTACTAATAATATGTTAAATGGCATCCTTGAAATCTGTCAAGCTATTATTTCAGGGAGTTGGAGGGAGAAACTTGCGGAGTTTCCTGAGGATCTCGTTGGTATAGCGGAAAAATTCGTCGGCAACGATGGCGACCCAGAGTCCTTTTTCGCCCCGCTCTTCCAGAACTTTCATTCCGTAGACGGTCATCCCGGAGGAAGGCCCTGCGACAATCCCTTCCCGGCATATCATTTCCACCAGGGTGCGATAGGCATCGTCGGAGTCGACGAGGATTTTTTCATCGATGATCGATTCATCATAGATCTCCGGCTTCATCGTGTATTCCGTGTTGCGCAGACCGTAAAACTCGTGGCTCTGCTCACTCGGTTCCACGGAGATGATCCTGATCTCCGGGTTCTTTTCCTTCAGGTATCGGCCCACCCCGGTGATGGTGCCCCCGGTGCCGACGCCGCTGATGAAGTGGGTGATCTTTCCGGCCGTCTGCGCCCAGATCTCCGGTCCCGTCGTTTGAAAATGGATCTCCGGATTATGACGATTTCCATACTGATAGGGAACCATATGATCGGGCAGGTTCTTGTAACCGAAGGCGGCGGCAATGGCTCCTTCTCCGGGGAAACGGGGGCAGGCGTCATCGGGGCTTAAATCCATCGAGGAGGTCGTCAGGGTCAGCAGCGCCTTCTTGCCGGCGGGGATCTGCTCCCCCGAGGTGATCACCGGCTTCTTGTATCCTAAAAGGTTCAGAAAAACGCTGAGGGCCACCCCCGTGTTTCCCGATGTCGGTTCGACACAGGTGGTCTCCGGCTTCAAATCACCATCTTCAATGGCGCCGGTAATCATGCCGAAAGCGGTCCGGTCCTTGATCGATCCCACGGGGTTGAAAAATTCCAGTTTCGCGCAGGCGATCCGATCCTTCTTCGGTTCAATAACATGATTCAGGCGCACCAAAGGAGTGTCCCCGATCAGCTCGGTGATGTTGTTGTAGATCCCCCGATGTTTCAGCGGTGGTCTGGTATGCTCTGTCATCATCTCTCCTTTCCGGCACCCGGCGGGGAGGATTCTTCCGTTCTGTCATATAAGAAGCCGCCGGTTCATACAGATGAAGCGTCACTTTTTCTTTGCAATTATTTGCCAGTCCGTTTCGTTGACGGCGCTGACTTCCAGCACCTCGTGTCCCTCCCCCCTGAGACTGCGGGGCACGTTTTCCGTGGCGGGCTGATGGTCCACGATGATTCTCAGTATCTCGCCGGCCGAGAGGGTCTCCAACGCCAGTTTCGTCTTGACGAAGGTGTAGGGACAGACTTCTCCTTTGATGTCCAGTTCCCTGTCGATCTTGTATGGATCGTTCATGAAGTTTTCTCCTCATAATATCATTTCCCGTTCCCTGCCGGAATCCATGAGAGGTGATTGATCCCCCCCGCCGGAGCGTCACCAGCAGATTACGGCATCCGCCTCCAGAAGAAGGGAAACAATGGCATCATAGTCTACGAGTTCGCCTGTGATCGACTTTCCTCTCGCCTCGACGTCGTCCCGGCAGGCATAGACCTTCTCGATCCCTTCCACCGGAGTCAGCACGGCATCATGGAGGAGGAGTACGGAAACCTCGGCTCCGGCCGCCTGTTCCTCCAGGATTTCAACGGCATAAGGATCCTGCCGGCTTTTGAGAACATGGAGGATTTTTTTCGGCATACCCACTCCCTCAACAGCCGATTACAAGATCGCTCCCGGCAAGGATCTTGCCGAGGGTACGACGATTCTCCCGGGTTACGGGGAAGACGGTCTCGACGATGCTCCGCTCCGCCATTGACTCCTTCTCCGCCAGAAAGGGACACCCTAATTCCCGGAGAGTCCGCACATGGCGGTGAATTTCGGACAAACCGATCCTCTCCGGTGCCGGGGCCTGCAGGAGAAAGACCCCTTCTTCGGCCAGCACGATCTTGACCCTATTCCCGGAAAGCGTCATCCCCAGGGACATGCGGAGCATTTCCGAGATAAACATTCGTTCCAGGGGCGGTTTCCGTAGAAGTATGACGAGCTCTTTCATGAATATTTGCCTCAGTGAAAGGAGAGGAACGCATCGCCCTTCGCGACCATTTCCGACAGATCATACTGACTGCCGAAGAGGACCCCCTCCCGGCGGGGCACTTTTCTTTGGTCGGCATCGTAGGCACAGAGAATAATCTCCACCCCCCGGTCCGCAAGTTCCATGAAATCGTCCCGGAGAATATGGTAGACCCCGTCGTACATCAGAAAGATCCGGACCCGGTGCCCCTGCCGGAGGGCCGCTTCCGAGATCTTCATCACGGTCCGGCGATTTTCACTTTCCGGGCTGGAGGTCAGCAGAAGACCGATCGCAGCGGACTTGCCCATTATGCATAACTCCCTTCCCGGAATTGTTTCCGGGGGATGATCCTCAATCGCTCTTCCCGGAAGGATCTCTCCTGCGGCTCCAAAACCCAGGACCTTGACGATGGGTCTTTCCCCTCGATGACTGAAACAATCAGATAGGAATATTCGTTCCATGCACGGTGAAGATCCACGGAGGAGGGGAGGGAAGGCCCATCGGGATGAGAGTGATAAAAGCCGAGGATCTCCCGACCGGCCTTTCGGGCCTCCCGGTCTACCCGCAGGAAGTCTCTTCCGTCGATCGCATAACGGTCACATCCCCGAAGGTGTTCGCGGTTCTTTGTCGGAAAATTTTTTTCAACCCGTTTCTCTTTCCCCAACCGGCCGACGAGAATTCCGCAACATTCCTGAGGATATTCCCGGACGGCCTGCCGATGGATGCGTTGAAGAAGAGAGGGGGAAATCAGGAGTGCGGTCAAGAATGGATCACCTCGCAAGGGGACGGAAAGCCGTCAGAAGTTTACCCGGCAGAATTCTTCATAATCGATCAATTCCGTAATGGTCGGATGCTCCCCGCAGACGGGGCAGCCGGGATCTTTCCGCACCTTGATGGTCCGGAACTCCATTTCCAGCGCCTCGTAATTCAGCATCCGGCCCTGCAGAAGTTTTCCCGTCTTCAGGATCAGCTTCAGAACTTCCGTCGCCTGAAGCAGACCGATCACGCCGGGGAGAACCCCGAGAACCCCCGCTTCTTCACAGGAGGCCGTCATCCCCGGCGGGGGCGGCTCCCGGAAGAGACAGCGATAACAGGGACCCTCTCCGGGGAGAATGGTCATGACCTGACCGGTAAAACGGAAGACCGCTCCGTAGGAGAGGGGCTTGCCGGTCAGGACACAGGCGTCATTGACAAGATAGCGGGTCGGAAAATTGTCGCTCCCGTCGACAACAATGTCATAGCCCTGAAGGATCTCCAGAATATTCTTTGAGGTCACCCGCTCCTGATAGGTCGTTACCTCCACGGCCGGATTCAGCGCTTCCAGGGTTTCTTTGGCGGAGAGTGCCTTGTTCTTCCCCAGGTCCGTCATGCTGTGTACCACCTGCCGTTGCAGGTTGCTCAACTCCACGTGGTCGCCGTCGACAATCCCGATCTTTCCCACGCCTGCGGCGGCGAGATAGTAACCTACCGGCGCCCCGAGACCTCCGCCTCCGATCATCAACACACGGGCATCACGGATCTTTTTCTGGCCTGCTCCCCCGACCTCCGGGAGAAGAATATGCCGGCTGTAGCGCTTGATTTCGTCTTCCGAAAAGTCAAACATTTTCAGTTGCGTTCCTCCACGTTCACGTGCATCGTTCGTAAAAACGAGACTGCGCGCTCGATCTCCTTTTCCTCACCCTCCAGTTCCAGGAGGACCCATCCTTCCTGTTCCGTTACCGCCGCCTGAAAGATGCTGGTCACCACCTTGAATTCGTGACCGATCCGATAGATGACCGGTTCCTGAATCAACTCGTCGGAAAAGGTCAGACTGATCATTTTCTTCGCCATATCATTGCTCCCCGTCCTCCACCGCTATTCGATCACATCCATTACGACCGGTTCGACCCGCACGTCCTGTGACTTCAGGTATTCCATGGCCCGGCCGATCTCTTCCGGTTCCCCTTCCAATTCCAGCCCGACAACCCCGATCTCGTCGGTCACACTGGCACAACGAATGTTGGTCACCACATTGAACTTGTGACCCACATGATAGATCAGCGGCTCCCGGATCAGTTTGGGGGGAAAGGTCAGATAAACTTTACGTTTCATCCTCAACCTCCTGCAATGGCGGGAACGATGGAAAGAGCGTCCCCGTCCTTGATCTTTGTTTCCAGATCGTTCAGAAACCGGATATCCTCGTCATTGAGATAGACGTTCACGAATCTTCGCAATTTCTCATTCTCATCGCAGATTCGTTCCTGAATGCCGGAATATTGCTTCTCCATGTTCGAAATGATTTCCCGAACCGTTTCCCCTTCAGCGGTCACCTCCGATGCGCCATCGGTCAGTGATCGAAGCGGCGTTGGAATTCTGATTGTTACGGACATTATTGACCTCCCATGTTTCAGTTTTTTAGATGTTTTATCATAACCGGGACTGATTTTCCAGCAAAAGGGCTTCAAAGGAGTCGAGCCTGGAATCGATCACCGGGTGGGGATGCAACCGGCCGACGAGGGCTTCCTGAGTTTTCAGGCCATTTCCTGTAATGGAAACCACGATCGATTCGTCGCGGGGGATCTTTCCCTGTTCAATGAGTTTTTTCGCCGCCCCCAGGGTGACCCCGCCGGCGGTTTCCGTGAAGATCCCTTCCGTCTCCGCCAGCAGTTTGATCGCTTCGATGATCTCATCGTCGGTGACCTCTTCTCCCCACCCTCCCGAATCGGTCATGGTCCGGATGGCGTAGAACCCGTCCGCAGGATTTCCGATGGCCAGCGATTTGGCGATGGTGTCCGGTTTGACCGGTTTGAAAAGCTCCGTCCCTTTCTTCACGGCCGTTACAATCGGGGAGCAGCCGGTCGCCTGGGCTCCGAACATCTTCGTGGGGCTCTCCTCCACCAGACCGATCTTCGCCATCTCCTGAAAGGATTTCTTCAGCTTGGTGATCAGCGAACCTCCGGCCATCGGCACCACCACATTCTGCGGAAGCCGCCACCCTAATTGCTCTGCGATTTCGTATCCGAAGGTTTTGGATCCTTCCGCATAGAAGGGACGAAGATTGATGTTGACGAATGCCCACCGGTGTTGGTCGGCCACTTCGGTACAGAGCCGGTTTACATCGTCATAGTTCCCTTCGACCCCCACGAGGTTCGTCCCGAAGACCTGCGTTCCCATAATCTTTCCCTGCTCCAGGTCGGCCGGGATGAAGACGTAGCTCTTCAGACCGGCGGACGAAGCACAGGCCGCCACGGCATTGGCCAGATTCCCCGTCGATGCGCAGGCAATCGTGTCGAAGCCGAACTCCTTTGCTTTCGAGACCGCCACGGCGACCACCCGGTCCTTGAAGGAGAGCGTTGGGAAACTGACAGCGTCATTCTTGATATAGAGTTCCGAGACGCCGAGTTTGTGCGCCAGGTTTTCCGCCCGGACGAGAGGCGTATAACCGACGTTCTCTCCTACGGTCGGTGCTTCATCCAGGGGGAGCAGTTCCAGATAACGCCACATGTCCGGCGGCCGGGCCATGATCTTTTCACGTGACAAGACGTCGGCAATCTCATCATATTGATAGACCACTTCCAGCGGCCCGAAACAGAACTCACAGATATTGATCGGATCCTTGGGGTATTCTCTTCCGCATTCCCTGCATTTCAAACCCTGTACATAACCCATTTCCCTGTCCCTTTCATTTAGATCTGATACATATCCCGGGAAAGACTCTCCCGCTTTTTTTCTCGCTCCGCAACATCTTCCAGAGTGATTGATTTCAGATGATTCACGATCTTCTCATTGACTTCGCCCCAGATATCACGGGTCACACACCGGTCCGACCGTTGGCAGAAAGAGCGGTCTGCCACACACTCCGTCAAGCTGAAGGCGCCTTCCAGCACGGTGATAATCGTGTAGAGATCAATTTCAGCGGGTGACCTTGCCAGGTGATAACCGCCGTGCGGCCCCCGGGTACTCTTGACCAGACCGCCGACCCGCAAGGGAGTGACCAACTGCTCCAGATACTTCACGGAGATTTCCTGCCGTTTCGAAACCTCTCGAAGGAGGATCGGGCCTTCTCCGAAATGAAGTGCAAGATCGAGCATGAATCGTGTGCCGTATCGTCCCCGTGTTGAAAGTTTCAATGGTCCAGGCCCTCTTAGTAGCTTATTATCCCTATCTGTTTAGTCAAGTTAAGATACTCGAAATAAAAAAGGGTGTCAAGCAATTTTTTTAAGAAAATTTAAAGAATAATCTGATCGAGGGGACGTTTCGGCACATGGTGTACGTCCGTCTCATCCCGCCAGTAGCGGATATTCCCATCAGCCCCGACCTCCTCGATGACCACTTTTTCCTTCGGCCTGCCGATGGCCAGGACCAGAAGAATTTTGTAGCGATCCGGAATTTCCAGGGATGCCCGCAGTTTCTCCCGCCGGATCGAGCCGATCATGCAGCCGCCCAACCCCTTTTCCACGGCTCCGAGGAGAATCGTCTGGGCTGCAATCCCGTGATCACATCCGAAGTCCTTGACGATATTCGTATCCCCCAGGATGACGATATAGGCCGCCGGTCGTTCCCCCGGCGCCGGTCCTTTCCACTCTTTGAGATAACCGGCCCAGGCAAGATGGGGGAAGATCCGGGCGTTTTGTTCCGGCTCGCAGGAAAGAAGATATTTCAGGGGTTGCAGATTGGCCGCCGCAGCGCTGTGACGCGCCAGGTCGACCAGTTTTCGCAAGGCCTGCATGGAAACGGTCTCCCCTTCATAAAAACGGCGATAACTTCGGTTCCGGTATACCAGATCCTTGAACATCCTTATTCCTCCCTTCTTGGTCAAACTGATAACAGCTCATGATTATAAAGCAGGTGTTCCGAATTGTCACCCCAACAATTTTGATGAAGTCGTAAAAAGTCGTTTTCAGGATTCCGTTCATGGTTCGACAAGCTTCCGAGCATGGTGAGCTTGCCGAACCACACGAACGGAATATCAATTACTTACACCGTTCGCCCTGAGCACGCCTGTCCTGAGCCGGTCGAAGGGTCGAAGGGCTTCGTGACTTTTTACGACACCATCAATTTTCAGGGCAGGCGCAGAAGTGCAAACAGCTTATAACGGCGAATGGCTCATTTTGCGGGATCCTCTGTCGGAGCGGTTCGTATGATTTTATCTGTGGCCGGTTCGGCGCTGACTTCCGGGCGGCTGCAATTTCTTTTCTTCCCGGGATGGATCTGGTAAGATAAAACAATTTTTTTTGACGAAAGTTGTGGGGAAAGGGCGGAAATCCAGGATGAAACCTTCAGAGACAATTCAGGTTCCGGTTATTTGCGACAAAGAGTATCTCCACCAGCTCGAAGAAGATCGTCTGGCGGTCTATGCCATGAAGAGCCGTCGGGCCACCCGGAGGCATCGGATTCCCGCGGAAGGTCGCAGTCACGACTACCGGACCGAGTTCCAGCGTGATCGGGACAGGATTCTCCACTCCCGGGCCTTCCGGCGCCTGAAACACAAGACGCAGGTTTTTCTCGCCACCGAAGGGGATCATCAGCGGACCCGGTTGACCCATACCCTGGAGGTTGCCCAGGTGGCCCGGACCCTTTGCCGGGCACTGTCGTTGAACGAGGACCTGGCGGAGGCCATCGCCCTGGGGCATGATCTCGGCCACACCCCCTTCGGACATATTGGTGAGGCGGTGCTCCACAAGATCATGTCCGGGCAGGATTCCCTGGAAGGGCTGCTGGACATCAAGGTCTCAGCGAACACCGGAGGGTTCCGGCACAATTTTCAGAGTCTTCGTGTTGTTGATTTGCTGGAGAAACGGTACAAAGGGGAGGGGCTTAATCTGACCGATGAGACCCGATTGGGAATTGTCAGGCATACGTCGCTTCCTTCCGATGTGACTTACCAGCCTTTTCAAGCGCAACTCTTCACCCTGGACAGCCCCCCGTTTCTCGAAGCCCAGATTGTAGCCCTGTCCGACGAAATCGCCCAGCAGACACACGACATGGAAGATGGTCTCCGGACGGGGCTGGTCAACCTGGAGCGGTTGGAGAAGCTGGAACTGATCGAAGAAGTAATTCGGCGGATTGCGGTGGACTATTCCGATTCTCATCGTTCCTTCCATAAACAGAACATGCTCGTTCGGGGAACGATCCATTTCCTGGTTACGGACATCCTCCTTCAGACGGGCAGGAGGATTCGGGCCTGGATCAAAAAAGAAGGGATCCGTTCCTCTCAGGATTTTTACAAGAAGATCGGGGACCTTCCGCCCGATCTGGTTGCCTTCTCTCCCAGGGGGAAGAAACTCTACGGAGGGCTGAAAAACTTTGTCTACCGGGAGATCATCAACAGTTATCGGGTCAACCGAATGGATGGCCGGGCGATCCATTTTCTGCGGAGTCTCTTTATGGCCTATTACGTTAATCCTCGGCAGCTTCAGGACTGGGCATTGTTGCGTTATGCACAAGACCGAAATGAATCCTACCTGCGGGACATTCCCTTAACGCAGGTAGAGAAGAAGATACGGGCATTGCAGAAAGAACCTTCCTTTCTGCGTCTTCTTTGTGATCATGTCGCCGGCATGAGTGACCGCTTTGCCATGGAAGAGTACCGGAAACTTTATCTGCCGAACATGCAGGGATAGGAATGATTCGGTCTGATGAGCGTACAAGTACAACGCGGAGAGCAGGCGGCAAACCGTGTCTGAAGAAGAGAACCTGAATATGAACATCCCCTTTTCCACATGTATGGATCCCGGCAATGCGTTGATGGGACCGTGTGGGCACTTATTCAGCGGCGGGGGTCTGTTTCCCGTCTTTGCCGTCCGGGGTTTTGACGACCACCCGTTCCGTGGTAAAGGGTCCCCAGGTCCGGTCGAGGATATCCTTCCAGGTGCCTTTCATCTTGTTGCCCTGAACCTCGGCATCAAAGGCATAGCTGCGGCCGGTGCGAAAATTGCTTCCGTTGGCGGTCGCCGTAAAGGTCAGCCGGCTACCGATCAGTTTGGCGTCGGAGATGATTGCATGCTCGAAAGTCCCGTCTTTGGAGGTAATCGTTCCCCAGACCAACCCATTTTTCTGCTGGTTCAATTGGAGAGAAAAAACAGCATTGGGCGTTCCGGTTTGCTGTGCAGCTCCCTTCCAGATTCCCTGGATGTTGTCGGTGCCGGTTCCATCCGCTTTTTTATGTTTGGCCGGTTTGCTGCATCCGATTGCAGCAGTCAGCAACACACAAAAGACAAGAATCACGAGTTTCTTCAGCCGGTTTGATGAGATATCCATGTTCTTTTTTAAACCTCCTTGACCATCTTCGAAATTAAGTTATAGAATGTAAGTTACTGAACGATACTGGTTCATTTCCTGAAAATCAAGAAGAAAATTATCCGGCACTGAATGGGGAAATGGAATGACTCTGGAAAGCGAAAAAATAGAAGAGATGAATGATTATTTTGTCAAGATTGCCTACTTCAGTATGGAAGTAGGGTTGGAGGAGGATGTGCCTACCTACAGCGGGGGGCTGGGGATTCTGGCGGGGGATACGTTGAAATCCTGTGCGGATCTGCATCTTCCGGTCGTGGGAATGACCCTTCTGCAGGGAAAAGGTTATTTCATCCAGAAGCTGGACGCAAAGGGTAACCAGAGTGAGGAACCGGTGAACTGGGACCCCTCTTTTTCGATGAAACAGTTGCCTTACAGAGTCAAGGTCCGGATCGGCGGCCGGGAGGTCGCAATCCAGGCCTGGCGCTACATGATCCGGGGGGAAACGGATGCCGCCGTTCCGGTCTATTTTTTAGACACCAATGTGGAAGACAATCATCCCGAGGATCGTGAGATTACCTCCTACCTTTATGGGGGGGACCATGCCTACCGGTTCAAACAGGAAATCGTTCTGGGGATCGGCGGAGTACGGATGTTGCGGGCCATGGGATATGACCGCCTGACCACCTATCACATGAACGAAGGCCATGCGAGTCTTTTGACCCTTGAGCTGTTGCGTGAGAACGAAAAGTCCCCGGAAGCGGTCTGGTTTGAACAGGCGCGGTGGGACCCGGAGTCCGTCAAAGATCTCTGTGTTTTTACGACCCACACTCCGGTGCCGGCGGGGCATGACCGTTTTGAGAATGACCTGGTCAAGAAACTGCTCGGGGAGAAGAAGGAAAACCTGCAGGGGGAGGAGGACCCCTATCTCATTCACAAGATCCCCTTTGAGGTCGTCGATAATCTGAGCGGCAAGGGGAAATTCAATATGACACTTCTGGCGCTGAACCTGAGCCGCTATGCCAACGGGGTGGCCAAGAAGCATGGACAGGTGTCGAAAGAAATGTTTCCGGAATATGAGATCGATTCCATCACGAACGGTGTCCATGTACGGACCTGGATGTCAAAGGAGTTCCAGGCACTCATGGATAAGTATGTCCGGGGATGGAAGACCGACTCTTTCATGCTGCGCCAGGCCATGGGGATCCCTCCGGAGGAGGTCTGGACGGCCCATCAGCAGTGCAAGAAAAAACTCTTCGATTATATTCACCGGACGACCGGTGTCGATCTGGATCCGGAGGTGCTGACCATTGGTTTCGCTCGCCGGGCGGCCGCCTACAAACGGGGGGACTTGCTCTTCCGGGATATTAAACGGCTGAAAGAAATCCTGGAGAAGGCGGGGAAATTTCAGTTGGTTTATGCCGGGAAGGCCCATCCCAGGGATGAACCGGGCAAGGCCCTGATTCGGAAAATCATTCAGCATAGTCATGAACTGGCCGACACGATTCCTATCGTCTATCTGGAGAACTACGACTTTGCACTGGGAAGATTGTTGACCTCCGGCGTGGATGTCTGGCTTAACAACCCGAAACGCCCTCAGGAGGCCTCCGGGACCAGCGGGATGAAGGCGACCCTGAACGGAGTCATCAATTTCAGCGTACTCGACGGCTGGTGGATCGAAGGACATCGTGAAGGGATTACCGGCTGGTCGATCGGCCCGAGGCCGTCCAGCGTTCCACCGGGGGCCGATACGGATGCCCTGGATGTACAGGACCTTTATGAAAAACTGGAAGAGGTGATTTTGCCCACCTATTACCACAAACGGGAAGACTGGATCGGGATCATGCTCAACGGGATCAGTCTGAACGGATCTTTCTTTAACACCAACCGGATGATGTTGCAGTATGTTTCCAGCGCCTACCTGAGAAGACTGGGCTGACCGGAGGAGGACCGTATGAATTTTTCAGGCCGTTGTCTGGGGACCGGCATCGGCAGTCTCCCTTTTACCGATGTACAAAAGGCGTGTGCGATCGTCCGGGAGCATCTTCCCGAGATCCCTTTCTGGCCGCAGCTTCCGAAACTCGGTTTTCGGGAGCAGATGGTCCCGCAGTATTCCGAGGCCTTCCCCGGCATCGTCATCGACCTGGAGAGAGAAAAGATTTCCGTGGATTCCAATCGGGCGTTGGCGGAGCTGGAACGCTTCTATGAAAAGGAAATGGCGGGGGAGGCGGATCACTTCCGGCTCTCCCCGGACTATGCCGCAGGTTTGACCCCCTTTATCGAGGGGCTGCGGGAGGAACGACCGTCGGAGCTGATCTGTACCAAGGGGCATGTCACCGGTCCGGTAACCTTCGGATTCTCCGTAAAGGACGAAGAGGGGAGGGCGATCTTTTACGATCCCAACCTGCAGGATGCCGTCGTCCGCCTGATCGCCATGAAGGCGCTCTACCAGATTGAACGGCTCAGGGAATTCCATGTACCCACGATCATCTTTATGGATGAGCCCTATATGGCGGCCTTCGGGACCACGGGGATGAACGTCGGCCGGGAGGAGGTCGTGCAGTCTCTCAACGGAGTGGTGAAACGGATTGGTGATGCGGGCGGGATTGCCGGGGTTCACTGCTGCGGAAATACCGACTGGTCCCTCCTTTTTGAAACGGATGTTGATATCGTAAATTTCGATGCCTATGATTTCATGGACCGGATGGCCCTCTACCCCGAAGCGGTCAAGGCCTTCTTGAACAGGGGGGGCAATCTTGCCTGGGGGATCGTGCCCACCTCTGCGGCCGTTCGGGAAGAGACGGCTGAATCCCTTGCAGGTCGGTTCCGGAATGGGTATGACAAACTGGTTTCTCTCGGTGTCGATGCCCGACGATTACGGACCCAATGTCTGGTGACGCCGGCCTGCGGATTGGGGAGCCTCTCCGAAGCGGATGCCCTCCGGGCCCTCGGCCTCGTCCGGGATCTTTCCCTGCATCTCCGGTCGGAGTTCGGATCGGCGGGGTAGGGGGGGGTATAAAGTCAAGGTCAAGAGCAATTCACCACGGAGCACACAGAGTTCGAGCGAGAGGTTGGCCTCCCCGCCGACGATTGAGAGCCCTTAACCATAGCGTGCACACGGATTGCCTACGTGCTTAAAAATAGGGACAGCGACCATTATTATTGACAGCTTTTGGGAAATATGATACATCTTTTTCATGCCAAGAATAGCAAGAGCCGCAGCCCAGGGATATCCACATCATGTTACACAGCGAGGCAACGACCGTCAGACGGTATTTGAGGATGATGAAGATTTCCTTGTGGCAGCGATGCATTTATTCGGAAGATAGGAAAGACGGTTGGCCGAGACTTAATGGCGAGGGGGAGGGGTAGACCACGAAAAGGCAAATAATGGTCGCTGTCCCTATTTTATGCCCCTGTACGTTGGGAGACTGAGGTATTAGCAAACTGTGCTGCCCCAGGCGTTACAGCGGGGTAACGGAAAGTGCCTTCTTGAAAATCTATAACCGGAGAGATTATGAAAAATAATTTGAAGTCATTGAGCCATCAGTTGACCGATCAAATCAATGCACAACGAGGGGGCGGCGGAAAATGGCCGTCGCATTTCGATTATACGGTTGACCTTGAGAACCGCCGGATCACCCTGGATGCTCGCAAAAAAATCAATAAGTCGGGTTACCGCTGCTTAGACTCCTGGGGTATGGCTCTTTTTCACTATGTATGCAATGACCAGCATCAAGAGATCAGGGAAATCCGGTTTTGTATCAACAAGAATGGATCAGCACGGGAACCGAATACCGAGGCCTTCAAACGAAGGGTTTCGTTTCTTTCCATCAATAACGAGGAGATTGATTTCAGGGTCATTCATAATCACCGTCAGATCGGTCTCTACTCCAGGAAAGAGCTTTTTGAGAGGCCGGCGAATGAAAAGATACACACTGTCTTGAACAAGAGAGGAGATGATGACAGGGGAGAGCGGATTGAAAAAGATTTCCAGACTTTCTTGTTCGGGAAAGGTCTCAAAACCAGAACGAATGACCGGCTTGCAATATTGGGGGAGCATTTCTTCCTGTTAAAGAAGAAAAAGTATGGGGTTCTGAGGGAGTTCCCGACGGGCGTATTCCTGGACAGCGTTTCCAAGCTCAACATGATCATGCCCACTGAATTTGTCGATATCGTGACGCTCAACCGCAGAGGATATTTGTCTGTGATCGAATTGAAATTGGACGATGTGAAATTGGAAGTCATGTCGCAACTGTTGGACTATGCGCTCTATTTCGCTTGTTACAGAAAGGAAATTCTGAAGCTCCTGGGAAAATATTCAGAGATCAGACCGAAGAGAAAGATGATCATGTGCTATGTGGTAAACAATCGGTTCCATCCACGGTTCGATGACGTCTTTCGCTATTACAGCACCAAAAACAAATCCTACAGCTTCAGAATCTTTAAGGTCGTATTGGGAGACACATGTGAGTGATGCAAAGATCAAAAACGACTATGCCGAATACATAGCCCGGTTGACTCGGCAATTGTGGGCCTATCAGCAAAGCCATTTCCCCCGGTGGGAAGAGTATCTTGAAAAGCCCGAAGATGGTACAGGCAGGCCGCCTGTGTTTCTCAAGGAGAAAGCCGAGGGGAACGGAACCTCTTGGGGTCAGACTTTGTTGTTTTTATATTGACACCGGCATACGAATCTGTTATCGATTTACAATGGCCAGGAAACCTCGGGTACAATATCAGGGAGCTTTCTATCATGTTATTGCCAGGGGCAATCAGCGTCAAAAGGTCTTCCTTGATGACGAAGATTACCAGCAGTACCGGAACCGCCTGATCACCTACCAGAAACGCTATTGCTGTACGTTCTATGCTTACGTCCTTATGTCAAACCATGTTCATCTGTTGATTGAACAGGGGGAAACAGACCTATCCAAAATCATGCAAGGGCTTCAGCAAAGTTACACCATGTACTTCAACAAAAAGTACGGCAAGACAGGTCATCTCTTTCAAGGAAGATACAAAGCCATCATCTGTGACAGGGATGCCTATCTGTTAGAACTGATCCGGTATATACATCTGAATCCTGTTCGAGCGGGAATTACAAAGTTGCCGGACGACTATATCTGGAGTAGCCACCATGCATATCTCTCAGGGAGGTCCTCGTTTTGGCTTGAAGTAGAAATGCCGCTGGCCTGTTTGGCGAAGAGCAGAAAGAAAGCGGTTTCTTTATATAAGGATTTTATCAATGTTGCAGTAAACGATGGGTATAGAGAAGACCTCTATGAAGTCAAAGAACAGCGTTATCTTGGAGAAGACAAATTTGTAGAAAAGTTAGAGAAGCGGTTTGTCAGGGGAAAACCAATACGTTTTCCTGTTGCTCTGGACATGGATGCACTTGTTGTGAAGATCGGAAGGTCTTTCAAGGTGCCCGTTGGGAGGATAATGGACCACACTCGAAGCAGAGATGCTGCATTGTGCAGAGCTGTGACGGCCTATGTTGCGAAGGAAGTGGGAAGCATTACTTTGGGGGAGGTGGCACGCTACTTTGCTCGGGACCCGGTGTCCATAAGTATCGGGGTGAGAAAGCTCAGAGAGAGGTTAGAAGATGATGCTGAACTTGCTGCACAAATGAATAGGATAGAGAAGTCTTTAAGAAAAGGGCGGCGAGTAAAATATAAAATTAGCAAAGTCTGACCCCAGGACTTGGGGATCTTTCCCTGCATCTCCGTGCGGAGTTCAGCCCGGCGGATTGATGCCGCACCCTGAATCTTCATCTTCATTTTTTTTCCAGAACGAAATATTCTTGACATCCGTTTTGGAACATGGTCTAATGCCGTGCAAGTAGAGGGTTGTGCAGACTTATCATCGTGAATTGGTAACATGAAAGCCGCCCGATTATACGGGTGGTTTTTTTCCCACTGAACGGTTGAGGTTGCACATGGATTTACGGTTTGGATCCTGAGAGGAAAAGGAGAAGAGATGTCAGAAGGAACAGTAAAGTGGTTTAACGACGGCAAGGGGTATGGTTTCATTGAACAGGAAGATGGTCCTGATGTGTTTGTCCATTTTTCCGCCATCCAGGAAGAGGGGTTCAAAACTCTGGAAGAAGGTCAGCGGGTGAGTTTTGACGTGAGCGAAGGACAGAAAGGGCCCCAGGCCTCGAATGTCGTCCGCCTGTAAATTATTCCATCATTGTCAATCCAAAAGCTCCATGAGTGATCATGGAGCTTTTTTTGTTTTTTGATGAGGAATGGTGTACTATAATTTTTCCGGTTTTTCGGGAGAGCGTGCAGGATGTCGTACAAGCGCAGGTTGCAGAAGATGATCTTGTCCAGGGTGGTTTTGTTCGGGTGTCTCGGCATGCTGGTCGTCCTGTTTGCTTGTCATCCGGCAAACGAAAACGAAGCGAATTTACAGCAGATCCGGGTGGTGGCCAGCATCTACCCTCTTGCGGATTTTGTCCGGAATGTGGGTGGAGACCGGGTTGTGGTCATGACACTGCTGCCGCCGGGGGCAAGTCCCCATGTTTTCTCTCCCGCGCCGAGGGATCTTGCAAAAATATCCGGCGCCCGGCTTTTCGTGAAGATCGGTTTGGGGTTCGAGTTCTGGGCGGAAGGTTTTCTGCCGTCTGAAACGGTCGGTTCCCTTGAAGTTGTGGACACCTCCCGGGGCATCAGGACCCTGGACGGTGCGGTCGGGCAACCGAACGGCGGGCGGATTGCCAATCCCCATCTCTGGCTGGACCCGTTACGTGCCATGGAGCAGGTGGGGCGGATTCGGGATGCGCTCATCCGGATCGATCCCGCACACAGGATGGAGTATGAAAAGAATACGCGTGCCTACCTGGCGCAATTGCAACAGCTTGATCGGGAGATCCGGGCGACGGTCGCAACCTTTCCGAAACGTCTCTTTGTTGCGATCCATCCCTCCTGGCGTTATTTTGCCCGCCGCTATGGACTGCCGGAAGGGGGGGTGATTGAGAAAACGCCGGGGAAAGAACCGACGCCGACGGAGTTGATCCGGATGGTTCAACGAATTCGGAAGGCGGGGGGGGCGGTGATCGTCGCAGAACCGCAGTTAAATGACAAAGCCGCCCGTGTTCTGGCGGCGGAGACAGGCGCTGTGATCGTCCGGATGGACCCCCTCGGCACACCCGGGGATGCAGAGCGATCAACCTATCTGAAACTGATGCGCTACAATCTGAGTCATCTGAAACGAGGTTACCTGACCGTTGTGGATTTCGGGGGAGGTGCCGGGTGACAAAGGAACGGAAGGTCGTTGTCGAAACCCGTCACCTCCATGTTGCCATCAACGGTTGTGCCGTACTGAAGGATGTGAATCTGCGTCTCCTTGAAAACTCCTTTACCGGTCTCATCGGTCCCAACGGGGGAGGGAAGACTACCCTCCTTCGAACCTTGCTCGGTTTAATTCGTCCGGAGAGCGGGGAAGTCCTTGTTGAAGGACAACGACTCGGGACGGGCAGGAAAGGTGCCTGGGTGATGGGGTACGTTCCGCAACAGATCCGGATCGACAGGCGGTTTCCCCTTTCCGTACTCGATGCAGTTGTCATGGGGCGTTACGGGACGATCGGACTGGGGCGCCGTGCCGGTCGCAGGGATCGGGAAATCGCTCTCGACTGTCTTGATCGTGTCGGTCTGGTACACTTGGCCCGCGTCCGGATCGGCGATCTTTCCGGAGGGGAACAGCAGCGTGTTTTTATTGCCCGCGCCCTTTCCGCCTCTCCGAAGGTCTTGATTCTTGATGAACCGATGGCGGCCGTCGATGTGGCGGCACAGGACGGTTTTTACCGTCTGATCAAAAAGTTACAGCAGAGCTATTCCCTGACCGTGGTCATGGCAACCCATGACATCGGGGTTGTACCGATTTACTGTGACGCCATTGCCTGCCTCAACCGGACGCTCCATCTTCACGGTCGTCCGGAGGAGATCCTGAAGAATGAGGTTTTCAAAAAGCTCTACGGGTCGGAAGTGGAAGTGGTGATGCACGGAAAGCTTCCCCACCGGATGATCGGAGGCCATCCGCATGGCTGAAATCTTTTCCTACGGATTTATGCAGAAAGCGTTGATGGCCGGCGCCATGGTCAGTGTGATCTGCTCCCTGATCTCTTTTTTTGTCCTCGTGAACCGTCTCTCCTTTATCGGCGTCGGGATTTCCCATGCATCTTTCGGCGGTGTGGCCATCGGTGTCGCCTTGGGTGTGGATCCCACACTGTCGGCAATTCTCTTTGCGGTCCTGACCGCCTGGCTGATCGGTCTCGTCAGCCGAAAGGGGATGCTCCATGAGGATACGACGATCGGGATCTTCTACGCCGCCGCCATGGCCCTGGGGGTCGTGATTATCGGACTTTCAAAAGGATACAACGTCGATCTTTTCGGTTATCTCTTCGGAAATATTCTGGCCGTTACCCGGCAGGATTTGTGGCTGATCCTGTTTCTGGGGCTTTCCGTGATCGGGCTTTTGGCCTTCTTTTTCAAAGAGCTTCTCTACATCAGTTTTGATGAAGAGTCCGCCCAGGTGAGTGGTGTCCCGGTGACCTTTCTCTATTATCTTCTCCTGACCCTCATGGCGGTGACCATCGTCATTTCCATGAAGGTCGTAGGGATCATTCTCGTTTCGGCGCTTCTGGTGATTCCCGCTGCCGCCGCCTATGAAGTCAGCGGTGATTTCCGAACCGTTCTCATTGTTTCCGTCTGCATCGGTCTCCTCTCCGCCCTGGGCGGTCTTTTCCTTTCCGTCCGGTTGAATACCGCCTCCGGTGCTACGATTGTCCTCCTTGCGGCTGCGATATTTCTGGTCTTTTTCATGTTCCGGTTTCTCCGGGACCGTTTTTTCAGTTTTTCTTCCGGGACCCGGTGTGCGGTGGAGAAGAATGGGGACTGAAAAGATCTTCTGCGGTTTTGATCACCAGCGTTACATCAAACAACCGACAACCTGCCCTTCGTGGGTCCCCCCGTCATCGGCCCGCATACGGGTGAAGCGATTCGGCCCGTTGAAGATTCTTATCCCATTTTCGTAGGCTGCCTTTTCTTCATGGGTGAGCCAGATCACCCCGGGGTTGTTGCATCGACCGCAGATCAGCGCCGTATCGGGGTAGCCGACCGGTTTTACATAAGCCACATATTCCTGTTTCCTTCCCCGGGGCCAGCAGTGGACCTCGATACACCTGCAAATTGACATTCTTGCCTCCTTGACAGAAATATCCTGCACTGATATTTTGGTGCAAAGATACAAATAACGATACAGGCTTTCATATTGTATATCATGAAAGGAGAGGGGATGTATACCGAACCGGATCGATCGATCAACTACGTCCTGGTTGCGATTATCATCATTCTGCTGGGATGCGCAATCTTTTTCTATGTCGAACGGGACCGGGTGGGGCAATGGCTCTCAAAGGATCGGATTGAACAGGAGAAGTCGGCTCTTGAAGAGAGGATTGCCACCCTGGAGGATGAGGTCTCAAGCCTGAAAAAAGAGGCAGCCCTGCAAGCCCCGCCGCAGGCGGTTCCGGAGGCCCGGAAAGAAGAGGTCTTCGGGAAGAAGCAGGAACCCGTATCGAGGGGAGAAGAAGAAAACTCTCCTGCAACATCTTCCACGGAAGATGAATGCCGTGACCTGAATAACCGACTGGACCATTTCTGCAACTACCTGAATGGCCGGGAATATGTTTCCGCTTACGGATTGAAAGAGGGGGTTTGCCGACATTTTCAGGATTTGCTCCCCCGCCTGATGAAGAGGCCTCCCGTGGTGGTTCGGGAAACGGATGATCTGTTGCGGGTCCTTCACAATAACGCCCATTTCTTCCGGGTCCTGGGAAAGAAGAACACCCTTCTGCTGCGGGACATTCTCCGCTATGACGGGGATATGATGGAGTCTGTTTTTGCACTTCTCTACCGGACGCTCACAGAAGGTGTCTCCTGCAGGAAAGCGGGAGCGGGCCTGTCGGTTTCACTTCCCCTGCGGGGAAGCTATGATTATGCCGTCTATTTTCTGAATACCCTGGGGGGGCGCTCCTATCTCATGCGCAGGGATTCCCGGGTGCGGATGCTGACACAGTATTACTCCATTCTCATCCTCGACCGGGCCAATGACGCCCACCTCAACCGGTGGGGAATGGATATTCGTTATCCCTTGAATGCCCTGATCTCGGATATCCGGGGGGCGGCCAATCTCGAAAAACGGACGGAATATTTACATACCCTGAATGTCTTGCAGAAAAAATATCGTAAACGTTACGGGGCCGCGGGATGATTCGCCGTTTTCTCTTTCCTGCCGGCCGTCCCGCCGGAGGCCGGCGCTTTTGCGGAGACGACCAGTTTCGCCGGATCTTTCATGATCCGTTCGGCCTTCCATTCCGAGAGGTAAAAGGGATAAGGACTTTCCGAAGAGGTCGCCCGGTAACGGTTTCCCACCTTTTTGAAGATCCTTACCGTGTATGTTTTCGTCCCTTTCAGTTTGACCGAATAGATCGGCGTCTCCGTTTCCTTCAGGCCTTTTGAATCCTCAATGAAACCGTCGCATCGCAGATGAGTGAGAGCAGCGACCACTTCGTCTATTGCCCCTTCCTCTGCCTTTTTTCCGTCGGGGGTCTGCCAACGCTCTGGTGGGGGGACGGACTCGGCGCTCTTCTCTTTTTGAGGCTCTTCCGATTTTGCAGTAACCGTAGGTGACTTGACGAAGGTAGCCGTCTGTTTCCCTTGGGAGAGGATGACCTGTCGAATTTTTCCATTCAGGGGCAGGACTTCTTTGTCCCGCAGTTCCGGCACCTTTTTGTTGAAGAGGATCGAGAGGTTTTCTTCTGCGAGGTAGACCCCTTTTTCTTTGGGAAGCTTGACAAAGGTCTGTTGGCGGGAGGAGGTGACTTTTCCGATCCCGACCTCCCGAAGGAGTTTGTCCCCCTGGTAGAGTTGCACGTCGATCCGCTTGTCCTCCTCCAGGTCATAAAGGTTGTAGTTTCCTGATTCCGAGGTGAGGGCCGTCAGATTCAGTTGGACAATTCCGTCAACCATCTCTTTTACCATGGAGGGATCGGCGGGGTATTTCCGGGGAAGAATCACCCACCGGTCGTCGACCTTTTTCAGTGTCAGATCCTGTTTCCCGTTGTGGATATGCAGCCGGGTAACATCTTTGGCTGTAACCGGAGGGAGTTTGGGGAGGATGTAGTTGGTCTTTCCTTTCTTGTGCAACACCAGGTAGGTCGAAAGCGCTGCGATGATCAGGACGAGGATCAGGATTTCTTTTTTCCCTTTCATTGTATCTTCTCCCGCTGTTGAGGGTTGTGTCCATCCAGATTGATGGACTCGCAAGAAGTCCTATAGGATGGCACAGCAAAAAGATCCGAATGCAAGGAGCGAAAGTTTTGAGGAGTGAGGCGTACTTTTTTGTACGTCGAAGCGAACTCAAAACCTGATAAACGTAGCAAGCGGACTTTTTGCAAAGCCATCAGGCTTGTGTAAAGATTTGCTGAATATGCCGCTTCCGTGCCGAGCGGCGGTACCAGATGATCAGGCCGGCAAAGATGATCAGGATGGGAAGACCTGCAATATTTGCCGCCTTAATCATCGTCTTTGCCATAGGTGATACCTCTTTCAGGGGGTTAAATCGCTGAGACTTGCTCCGCATGACGGCGGTATCCACCCGGTGATTTAAGGCATCGAAGATGTTCATCACAAACTGGGCATTCGGACTGGTCCCGTTGTCTCCCAAAACATTGTCCTTCAGAATCGCCGAGGTTCCGATGAGAAAGATCCTGCCGCCTCTGGAGGTCTTCAGCGTAATTCCTTGCGCCTGGATATGCGACATGTCGATTCCCCCCGTTTTTTCGTTCCCGGCGGTTTGCTTCTTTTCTTTCTGCTGCGTGTTTACGTTTCGTTCCGGGATTGGTTTGTCGGCAAAGTAGCTGGGAATCGGGCCGGTGAGGGTATAGGCCAGCGCGAATTGCTGCAGGTCCGATGTCCGGCGGGGAGGCTGCAGGAACATCGGGTTCAGGTTCACCCGCCCCTCCATTTTCCATGCCTCCCGGCTGGAGGAGAAGAGCCGTGTTGCCGTCAGAGCGTGCTTTTTGATGCTCGCTTCATCGAGGTTCAGCGGGGCGGCTTTCAGCAGGACCAGTCCCTTGATGTTTGTGAGATAGGGGACGGACTTGTTGATGAAGGTATTCTTGATGATCGGGGCAAAGTAGATCTGCCGTTCACCACCGCCGAAGGCCTGGGGAATCTCCTGCCGGAAACAGTTTTTGTCCAGCACATAAGCAGCCTTCAGATGGATTCCGTAGGCGGAAAGGAGTTTCTCCAGTCCCGTGTGGATGGGCAGATACATCGGACCCTGCCCCCCCACCATCATTCCCTGTTGAGGAAGCGAGGTCTCCTTGAAGGGATCGAGGAAGAGGGCCAGGTTGCCCCCCCGCATCAGGTACTGATCGACCCGGTAGAGTTCTTCCTCGGAAAACGGTTTTGTGGGCCCGGCAATGATCAGGGTCGGCAACCCCTCCGGGATTCCCCCATCCTTCAGGCGAACCTCCCGGACGTTGTATTCTTCCGAAAGGAGTTTGTGAAACTGAGAAAGAGAATCACTTTGAGCTTCGCCCGGCATCGCGGGATAGGACTCAAGAGGGAGAGTCCCGTGGTCGGCAAGATAACCGATCTTCTCGTTTGTGTTGATCAGGTTTTCTACGGCGTTTTCGATTCCTTCTTCGATCTCCTTCATTTTCGCCAACTGGTATTGTGTTCCGAAGATCGGAAGGCGGAAGATGTGAAGCAAGGGGATCGTTTCCTTGTGATTCCCATGTTGTATCATGATCCCGGCATAGCCGTGGCCGGCCGGGATGGTTTTGCCCCGCCGATCGGTGAAGGCATCCCACTGGAGAGGAAGGATTTGCCGGCCGCGGATCTCTTTTTCCCGGCTTGGGTCCCGTGTCGGGTCGATGGCGGAGAAGGCCAGCCGTCCGTAGTTCTTTTCATTCAGCTTCTTTACGACCGCTTTGATCCGGGAGGGGAGTTCCGCCAGTCCCGTCAGATTCATATAGGGGCCTACGATCTGCAGGGAAGAAGAGAGGATCAGGTTGACCTTCACCTTGTCTTTCAGAGCCAGCAGGGCGCTGATCTTGTTGTTCATCGTCCGGATCGTGGAGGTGATCTTGTATTCCAGTCCTTCCGTCGAGGTGATGGTTGGGATCGTTTTAATCAGGTCGCCGTGGATGAGAACCATCCCCATGAAGGCGTTCTGGAACTTTACCTGGTCCTGTTCAATGTTGCGGATCTGAACCGGATTGATCCCGTAGTTTTGCGCCATCTCCTGATTTTTCCGGGCCGATTCATTCTCTTCGCCGGAGACGTCGTAGAACTGATAATTAAAATAGCGGTTGCCGGCAATACTGTATTCCTGGAGGAGGTCGTGGAGATAACGTTCCAGTGTGTTATAGGGGGCGGGGAGGTTCTTGGTAAAGAAAACCTTGATGGTCAATGGTTCCGAGAGAGTAGAGACCACCTTTCGGCTGGCTCTGGAGAGGGAATAGATGTGGTTGGCCGTCAAGTCGACCCGGAAGAAGAGGCTCGTTGCGGCTATGTTCAGAAGAACAATCACGACGAGGTAGAGAAGAAATTTCGGTCGGAATATTTTATGGAGTACGGCGTTCATCAGGTTTTCTCCTTAATTCATTTCATCGACGGCCAGGTGGGTTCCGTAGAGCATAACGAAGGCAAGACTCAGAAAATAGAGAACATCCCGGGAATCAATGATTCCCCGGGCGATGTTCTGGAAATGGGAATCCGCACTTAAAAACTGGAAGACGCTCAGAAGGGACTTGGGCAGAAAAATGAGCATCTTGTCGAGAAGGGTGAGGGAGAAGCAGACCGCCATCCCGGAAATAAAAGCGATAATCTGATTGTGGGTCAGAGCGGAAGCGAAAAGTCCGATGGCGGAAAAGGCTGCACCTAAGAGAATCGCTCCCACGTATCCCCCGATCAAGGGTCCTACATCAAGATCTCCCAAAAAGGAGATGCATGCACCGTAGGAGAGGGTGGGAAGCAGCATGACTGCCACGAAGGCGACGGCGGCCAGGAATTTTCCGAGGACGATGTCGGTTGAGGAGACCGGCATGGTCAGGAGCAGTTCATAGGAGCCGCTGTTGAACTCCTCGGAAAAGAGACGCATCGTCACCGCGGGGATGACGAAGGAGAAGGTCAGGGGGAGCAGGGAGAAAAAGTTTCGGAGATCGGCCTGGTTGTAGAGGAAAAAGGTGGAAAAGAAAAACCAGCCGGTCAGAACAAGAAAAATCGAAATGACGATATAGGCGATCGGGGAGATGAAATACCCCCCGAATTCTTTTTTAAAAATCTGGGTGACGTTTCGCATTTCATCCCTCCTTTGTGAGTTGCCGGAAGATCGACTCCAGGGTCCGGGTCTTTCGATGGAATTCCAGCAGGCGCCATTCCTGTTTTCGTATGATCTCATAGAGCACCGGACGGAGATCTTTTGCCGTCCGGCAGGTCAGAGAGAAATCGAGGGTTCCGTTCCGGCTGCCGATCCGTTTTGGCGCGTCCACATCGGGGATCCCGGCAAAGGCCTTTTGAACCTGCTCGAAATTTTCTTCCTGCAGGGAGATCTCAACGGTGTACTCGCCGCCGGCGCGTTCCTTCAGGGTTTCCGTCGGCCCGTCGGCGACGATTTTCCCTTTGTTGATGATGACCATCCGGTCGCAGGTCGCTTCGGCCTCGCTCAGGATATGGGTGGAGAGAATCACCGTTTTCTCCCGGCCGATCTCCCGGATGATCGCCCGGATCTCTACGATCTGGTTTGGATCGAGGCCGGAGGTCGGTTCGTCAAGAACGAGGATCTCCGGATCACTCATCATGGCGTGGGCCAGTCCGACCCGCTGCTTGTATCCTTTGGAAAGTTCATGAATCGGTTTGTGCATCACGTCATTCAGGCCGCATAACCGTGCCAGTTCTTTGATGCGGCTCATCCGGTTTGCCTCCCGGAGTTTGCGGAGACCGGCCACAAAGAGGAGGTAATCGTAGACGAGCATATCCGGATAAATCGGCGCCGACTCCGGCAAATAGCCGATCATCTCCTTGATCTTGATGGCATGGTCATGAATGTTTAAGTCCCGGACGGTGATGTTGCCGGAAGAGGGGGGGAGATAACAGGTCAGGATCCGCAGGGTCGTTGATTTGCCGGCCCCGTTGGGACCGAGCAGGCCCAGGATCTCTCCCTTCCGTATTTGAAAACTGATTCCGTTGACGGCATGAACATCGCCGTAATGCTTTGTGAGGTTTTCCACCCGTATCATCGGCAATTTCCTCCCTGGATGAACTGCGAAAGGATGCAGTTCACAGATGAACCCTGCTTCGTATAGGCAGGAAAGCGGCCGGAAGGCATGCGATAAGGATGTCTTCAAACGATACGATCGCCCTGAAACCTTTCCTGCGAAACACGGAATTACGGACAGGGTATTTTGAAAACGTCGGGAAATATATGCCTCTCGTATTTGTTTGTCAAGACCTGACTTTTTAATCTCTCTTTGGGGTTAGCCTATGCTCCGCAGTTATTCCCTATGAGTGGTTTTTCTCGGAGTTTTGTATGGAGCATCTTTAAGCGGGGAGAGAGAAGGTTCCCTGGACGATCTGTCTCATCGGAGAAGATTAATGACGACCGTTTCTACTGTCTTCACGCATGTTGTGTCTTTGCGAACCGGTTTTTAAGTTTTCGGATTCGAAATTATCACGGGTGCTGTAATTATTGTGTAATCGATTACATAGTTGTGTAGTCCGTTACATAAGCATTCCCCGATTCCGAGCTTTTCTGTATTTCAACATTTCTGAATAATCTTTATCTAACGGTAAGATACGGACCGGCACCTCTGAATGGTAAAATGGCATGCTCCTTGCTACCGTATGGAGGTGTGTGGAGAAAAAGGAGGTCCATTATGAAGAGGTCTGAGCAAGAGGGATACACTCTAATTGAACTTGTTATCACCTTGTCAATTGTTGCGCTGACGCTGCTTTTTTCGGCACCTTCCATTGCCGATTGGGCACCTTATTACCGAATGAAGGGAGATGCTACAACGATTGCAGGGATGCTGACCAATGCCCGTTTTGAGGCGGTGAAGCGAGGACAGAATGTAACCGTTACCTTCGATCCCTCGGCAGAAACGGTAACGGTCTCTGCGGGAGGAACGACTCTGAATACCTACACACTCAGCCAATCCGTTGATTTCGGAATTAATCAGGTAATAGAAAAAGACGACTTAAATGCCAGTGGTCATCCGCCTACGAAAAAGATTACCTTCGCTGGTAGTAGTGTTGTCTTTGCTTCCAACGGTGCTGCAACGCCGGCGGGCGAACTCTATTTGATGTTTGACCCGGCGGCCACTGTAAACAAACAGTATTTTTTCGGGGTTGCCGTAGAAGCGAGTGGACAAGTGACATATTCTCGCTGGAATGAATCAGGCGCCGCCTGGGATTAGGAGGAAAGAAATGTATCGCAAAAGTATGAAGTCAAACGCCGGATTTACGTTGATTGAGGTCATGGTAGCCATGGTTGTAATGGCCTACGGCATTCTGGCTGTCATGTCGATGTCGGTGGCGGCGATCCGGGGAAACTCCACGGCGGATCATGTGACCCAGGTCACGATTCTATCTGATGAAGTGATCGAAATGATCCGGGCGAATGTCGATAACATCTCTGCCTACAACGGGATTGATACCAGTAATGTCAATACCCGCCCCTCCATTGATGCTACAGCCGGTGCCGACTATGACACGATTGTAAGCCGGATCTCGGATTTGGGGCTTCCTTCCGGTAAATGCTCAATTGAGATACAAAATAATACCCCTACTGCCGGGATTAGTACAGCACAGGTGACTATTGCCTGGAGCCGGACCGGAAACCACTCCATGACTTTCACGAGGGAGTTTGAAGGGTTACACTAATTGGAGGAATCAGGCATGTACAGCAACCAAAAGGGTTTTACCCTGATCGAAATCATGGTCTCTCTTGTGGTGACATTGGTCATCGTGGCGGGGGCCTATGCCGTCTTTGCCATACAGAACAAGTCTGCCAATGTCCAGAATGAGGTGGCGACGATGCAGCAGAACGGCCGGATTGCCATGGATGTACTTGTGGAGGAAATTCGGAGGGGGGCTTACAACAATCCGGCAAACCCCGCCGGTGCAACTATTACTGTCGATGCTTCCGGCAGTATGATTACCATTCAGAAGGATGTCAATGATGACGGAGTGATTAATGATACGTTAGCCAGTTCTGCGGATGATGAGGAGTGGATTGTCCTGCAGGTGAACGGCAATAACCAATTGACGAAGCAGATCCTGCGTAAATCCGATGGATCGGATGTACAGACCCTGATTTTGGCGGATAATATATATTCCTTGTCTTTTTCTCCGGCCGGGGTCACCGATCCGTCCTCTGTCGACATTTCCCTGACGGTTCGGACGAAGCATGAGGATCCGAATTGGACTGACACAAACAAGGGTGTCAATCTTTCGGGGTCTGTATCGGATGGTTTGGCACGGATTCGAAATTATCAGAAAACCGTCTGGGTCCGGAATCTGAATCTCTAAACGGCAAAGGAGAACAATCATGTATCTGAATCGGGCGGGAAATCAGAAAGGGATGGCCCTGATTGTTGCATTGTTGCTTTTGGTGGCACTTTCGGCTGTTGCATTAAGTTTGATGTTTTCATCCACTTTTGAGAATACCATTGCCGCAAATGATAAAAAAAACACGATCGCTTTCCAGAATGCTGAAACGGGGATCGAGATGGCCAGAAACGTCCTGTTGAATTTTCGGGATCGGGATGAAGGATTCACGAAGCTTTTGTCCATTATTCCAAGCAGTGCTGATCCCGTAGTGCTTGATTTAGAAAATGTAGGAATCAATTCCGGCGATCCCGTTTATAGCGTTGGTGCGAATGTTTATAATCTTGATACCACTCGTTACACTGTGACTATCTGGGATGACAGCAACGATCCCCTGGAAACCGATAATAACGACCGTGTGGACAGCAATTTTTCTGTTATGGTCCGTTCCGTTGGGAAGGATCCCACGGGGAATGCGGCGAAGACGATTACCACGAAACTTCGCTATGGGGATGCACGGGAATTTGCACAGGGGAAACAGGACGCAAACTCTGGAAGCAGCAAGGACCAGAAAGTAGAAACCGAAGCAGGCAATGGAAGGAGTACCAGTACTTTTGATCCCTCGACCACGTAAAACGATTTCCCGGCTTACCCGGGCCTGTGGTGGTATGGTGACGCCCGGTTGAAGCGGGAGCCTGATCTCCCGATCCAAGGGGAAGAACTAAGGAGGTTCATTATGAAAAAGATTGAGATCTTAATTGCTGTGATATCAGCGCTATTTGTTTTTGCCGGCAGTGCCACAGCGGATCAGCGGACCTTTCCAGCCGGTTCCCTGATTATTCCGATGAACAGCAGCTACCAGGGAGCGACGGACCACGGAATCTTCGAAGCTTACGGTCTGATGTATGCTCTCCTGGACCACAAGGATACCGCCGGAGATCCCGACCCGATTCCGGTTTTCTGGTGCATAAATCCGGATAAGACTTCTATTACGGACACGGATTTTTCTATTAGTACCGATACGGGGGTTGATCCGGCATCGGAATATGACCACGCCGGAAGTACGAATCCAATCAACACGGGGATTTACACCAACACCGACGGAGCGCTCCAGATCGACTATTTCGGCGGGCCCTTTGTGATCGATGCTGCCTATGCCGATGCGGCCAAGACTATAATCGATAATTGGAAAAACGTGAATATCCATGTCGCGAATGCTCCCTTCACAGCCGATATCGGACGGGTCTTAGACGGCGTTCCGCCAAAGATTGCTCTCTTGAACGACACAGAGTCCCATACCAACGGCAATGCTGTGACTATTCTTGCCGGTTATCTTGAAATTGCCGGAATCGGTAGCGGTGTGTATGACGTGGTAACGCCAGATGAAGTTGGTGGCATCGCTACGACTGTGGATGGTGTTTCCGTGCCGGCGGGTAACGGGATTCTGGAAGAAAAGGATGCTGACGGGAAATATGTCTACGATCTCCTGTGGGCGCCCCACTGGACGGCCTACAAAGATTACGGTGCAAATGCAAAAAAAATCATCAGCAAGATTGGCGACTTTCTCGATCGGGGTGGCGCACTTTTTGCCGAATGTGCCTCCATTATGAATTTCGAATACCACCCGAACGATGCAGGAAGCTACAATGTCGGTCCCTGGCTGACCACGAACGATATCTCTCACAACGGCGGTACAAACAACGCCGCCGACATCATTGTTGCCGACCCGACGATCCCCTTCACCCAGACGGGGGATTTTGCTTTCGGACCCGAAGGGGGGCACCTTCACAATTGGGAGCCGTACAATACGTCCAATAGCGGTTATTTTGACGCCTCGGACTTCTCCTACGGTGTGCCTGTTGCGCCGCCGGATAGTGATTACAACGCAACAGTGCAGCGTTTAATTTATGATACGACCGGTTGGGACTACTATGTTGCCGGCTACAAGGATGGTGATGACAGCAAGGGGTTCATCAGTTACCTGGGAGGGCATACATACGTTGATTGCACAGGAGGTGGCCCTGGAGGTCCTAAAGGCGGTCCCGGCGGAGGTGCGGTTCAAAATGCTCATGAGTTTAAATTCGAATTCAAGGACAAGGTGGATGATCCCCATGCATCCTTTACGATCCATGTCGACTATAACGACGGAGGAACTTCTGAATCGACGGAGATCACATTTTCGAAGGGAGATGATTTTGCAACCGGTGATCCCCTGGAAATCGATTTGTCGAGCATGAAAATCAAGGACAAAACGATTGAAAAAGTTTTTTTCAACAACAAAGGAACGAACACCATTACACTCACTCATTTTAAGATTACCTTCACAAAGGGAGGCAAATTAAAGAAAGTCGAGGACAAAGTAGGGAAAGATACAACAAACCTCCTGGATTCGCATGACGGGATTCCGTCTGTAACATCTTTTGACACCAACGACGTTCTTGCTGCATCCAGTGGGGCCGGCACAGGCGGAGGTACACCGCTCAGTTCCTGTACTTATAAGAATGTTGCCGGGATTCGCTACGTTCTGAATACCGTATTGGACCTTCAGGCCTACGTGAATTACAAGGAATTTATGAAGTCCTCTCCGGTTATGGATCTTGCCGACTTGGATGGTAACGGTGAATATAATGATTTGATAGCCTATTATGGGTCTTTTGATTATCCTGGTTATACCGGCCACCTGAGAGCATTGAAGGTTAAAGACGATGGCAGTTTTACCGAGCTATGGGATGCTGCAAACAAGATTCCGTCTAACCGGACTCTTTATACGGCGATTGACGACAGCGATGGGGACAGCCGGGTCGACGATCGGATTAACCTGGAGGCATCGGCCACCTTTCTTGCCCTAAACGATTCTGCGACCGGACAGACCATCAACGAGATTTTGAACGTGACACCTTCTGACGGCACCGATACGGATGAAATCTCCTTGCTCAATAATGTGATCTCCAAAGATTTGGGCGGAATTATCCATTCCTCACCGGCTGTCGTCGGTCCGAGTCCCTTTGTGGACCCTGATCGTCCTATCGTAATCTATGCTGGGTCCGCCGACGGGATGCTCCATGCCTTTACGGGCTCAACCGGTGCGGAGCGGTGGGCTTTCCTTCCGCATAATTTATTGGGCAAGCTCTATGGCGCTTCGCTTCTCCAGGATACGGATATGCCGACGGCCGTGGTTGATGCCTCGCCGACGGTAGCTGATATGATGGTGGACCGTATCGGGAGTACATTTGACGGAAACAAGCAGCGCCGAACAATTCTCCTTTCTGCGGAAGGGAGCGGAAATCACTATGTTTTTGCCATGGATATCAGCGATCCTGATGATCCACAGCCCTGGTGGGAGGCCACCGCCACGAACATGGGGTATGCCTACCGGACCTCCATGGGGCATATCAAGGTCTGTGATGTAAATGACAATTGCGAAGTCAAGGCGGCAGCCTTTGTTTCCACCAATTATCAGGCGGGAACGGGAATCCAGGTCTACGCCTTTGATCTGGAGACAGGGGATGAATTCTGGTCTTTCGGGCAGAGCTATGGATCGACAAGCAACGAGATCCCTGATGCCCCGGTCCTCGTTGACAAAGACGGGGACGGGGTCATCGATTCTGTTCTGGCCGCGGACATGGAAGGTCGGCTTTGGCAGTTGGATGCTGCTACGGGCAAGTCACTCTATGGAACAACGGAATCACCGCAGCCGGTCTATCAGGTAAATGTCGGTGGGACCACGACCGGTTATCCCATTGGTTCCTCTCCGGCGGTTTATGTCTGTGACGGTGGTCATGTCCTCGTATTCTTCGGAACCGGTGGTGCTGATTTTGCTTCTGACAGCAATTCCGGGCATATCATCGGGATCGATATCACCAATGGTGCCGTTACGTCCGGTGGTACCGGTGAATTGTTCAACTATACCCTGGATGTTGGTGAAAAGCTTTATGCCTCTCCGATCGTGACTAAAAACGCTGTCATTTTCGGTACGGCTTTTGGTGACCGGGAGACGACGGACCCAAACTCAGATATTTCGGATAGTCAGTCCGGGAAAATCCACATTGTGAAGCCTGTAAGCGGAGACATCTGTTACGCCAGTGGATGTGGAGGTAACGGTCAATCAGACTATAATGACTCCAGTCATGAGGTTGTTTCCGATGTGAGCGCCAAGGTGACTGGAAGCTATGCGGAAGGAAACCAAGTGATCCTCGGGACTATGGATGGCAAAATCATCCGGTTTGGCAAGGATAAAGAGGATGGGAACAATCTGGCTCCGAGCGAGCGGGTGAATATCGAATTTTGGCGTGATTTCTGATCCATTACGGTCAGATAGTGAAAAGACCGCCGGTTTTCCCGGCGGTCTTTTTGGTTTGCCCGGCATGGCAGGCAAATCCAGTCCCGGTAATCGGAATGTCACCCCAATCAGCAGGAGAATCCGAAGGGTAAAATCGGGATGACCCGTCGGCCTGGTTCGGCGGGGACCGTTACCTGTCACAGCCTGCAAGGAGTGAAGTTCCTTGGCGTGAGCACCCACTCCACCTTCATCCGGATGCAGGCGGGGAAGATCCGGTCTTCCAAGGCCTGAATTCAGCAACTCACCCTTTTTGCTTGACTCAAAATTAATTTAATGATATTTAGATATTCAGATAAGGCTCTACATAATTTGTCAGAGTGAAAATTATAAACAGGATGAAAAAGAGGGAGGTCGATTGTGGGGTCTGATAAAATTATTACATTAAATGATCAGAACTTCGAAAATGAGGTGAAGGAATCCAAAATTCCCATCCTGGTTGACTTCTGGGCGGAATGGTGTGCGCCATGCAGGATGGTTGCTCCCGTTCTGGACGAACTTGCCGAGGAGTTTGACGGCAAGGTCAAGATTGGAAAAGTAAATGTTGACCAAAACCGAACGGTTGCCGCTCAGTATGGGGTGATGTCCATTCCGACGCTGATTCTCTTCAAGAATGGCGAGTTGGTTGAACAGATGGTCGGTGCACAGCCGAAAGAAAACCTTCAGAAAGTCTTGCAATCAGCATTATAGTCCTGTTGAACCCAACCAGGGAAAATTATGGATTTTGAGAATGCGGCTGAACTCTTGAAGATCATGGGGCATCCCACGCGGTTGCGTATCCTGATGTATCTGAAGAGCGAAAATAAATGCGTGAAGAATATCTGGGAGAGTCTTGCTCTCCCGCAGGCAAATGTTTCGCAGCATTTGATCCTGATGAAGAACAAGGGGATTCTTGATTCGGAACGCAAAGGTTCACAGATCTGCTATTTTCTGAACAATGAACATGTTCTAAGCATACTGAATTTTCTTGAAGCCTCAAAGGATGTCGTAAATCCCATTGCCAAGAAGAATGGTCTTCATCGTCTCTGAGCCCGCCTCTTCCTTCCGGAGGTTTTCATTTTACAGCCTCCATTGATTCCATACTTACATCGGTGTTCAATTGTTCGGCTTTGGGAAAAGCCTGTTTTGGGTACATAATCCTGAAAACTGCTTGACAAAATGTGTACCCCCCGATAGATATAATAATGATTCTTTCACGCTTTGCAATATACCTTAAAGTAAGGAGGATGGAATGAAAAAATTCATGACACAACTATTGGGAGGAGTTGCGGCCGTCTTATTTCTGAGTTCTCCGGCTTGGGGGGCGGGGTTCCTGATCTTCGAACAGGGGGCCAAGGCGATGGGCATGGCCGGGGCTTTTACCGCAACGGCCGACGATCCGACGACGGTCTTCAACAACCCGGCAGGGATCACGCAATTAGAAGGAACGCAGATTTCTTTTGGGAACACCTTCATCCGGAACGACCAGAGTTATGATGTGGACAGTGCCCTGATTGTCGGCAAGACTTATCATGAAGAGATGGGCTCCAAGACCTTTTTTCTTCCTCACCTCTATGTCACCCAGAAATACAATGATCGACTGAGTGTCGGATTCGGTGTTTTCTCCCCCTTTGGGATCGGGACCGACTGGGCGGACAACTCCGTGGGAAATTCCGTTGCAAACGAAACGACCATCAAGACCTACAACCTGAACCCCAACGTGGCGTATAAGATCACCCCGAAACTCTCTCTGGCCTTGGGGGTGAACTACATCCGCACCAATATCCAGATTCAGCGGAGGATTGGTGCCGAATCGTTTGTTCCGGGTGTTACACCTGTTATGAGCTATGAAGTCCTTGGCCAAGAACAATTGGGTCGCCTTCAGGTGGACGGTCGCGGTGGCGGCTGGGCCTACAATGTGGGGCTCCTCTACAAGATCAACGAATCCTGGCAGGCGGGCTTCTCCTACCGGAGCGATTACAAGATCGAGATTTCCCGGAGTCAGAGTTCCGTGACCTGGTCTAAAAGTTCCAAGCTCCTTTCCGATCTATCCGTGCTGAATCCCGCACTGGCGGCGGCTCCTTTTAATCCTCTTGTGAACTCTTCTACAGAAGGATTCACCCGTCTTAATCTTCCCGGGATCTTCCTGGCGGGGGTTTCCACGACCATGTTCGACCAATGGAATATCGAATTTGATGTGCAGTATACGACGTGGAACCATTTTGACGATATTGTTATTGAAGTTGAGCCCCCGTTGAACTTGAATCCGTTCTTGCCTGGAATTAAACCGGGTGTGGATATTACTCAGGATACCCTTCCTGCTTTGCAAGAAGACTGGGAGAATGGGTGGGGCTTTCATCTCGGTACGGAATACCACTATACCGAAAACTTCGCCGTCCGAACCGGCTACTTCTACGACAAGAACCCCATTCCCGACCGAACCCTGGGACCGATCCTGCCCGACTCGGACCGGCAAAGCTTTTCTCTCGGCTGTGGTTACACGAAGGGAAACTGGACAATGGATGCCGCCTACATGTATTCTCATTTTAAGAACCGGAGCACCGACAAAAACTACCAGAATTTTAATGCCTCCTACAAGTCGGACTTTCAGCTATTGGGATTGACGTTGACACGGAAATTGTAATATCGCGAGACATAATTGAACGGATATGCCCGCCAACCCGGCGGGCATATCCGTTTTGCGATATTTTTTCGCCCATGAGTTTCTTGACTCATGAAACCATTCATGGTAAAACCTGCCCGGCCTTCCACAAAAGCGCCCCCGTAGCTCAGGCGGATAGAGCACCGGTTTCCTAAACCGGGTGTCGGGTGTTCGAGTCACCCCGGGGGCGCCATAAATCCGACCATTATTTATATCCTGTTGTTTATAAAAGGTTTTTACGTGTTCTGAAAACCGCTGCCCGAAAACATGGCTCCATATTTTTTGCAAATAATGCTGCAAATATTGTGGAAATGGTATACGAACATTTTCGATGACACTGCTGTCCGGATGTTTGGTTGCCAAAATCTTGTAACTATATGTTATAAAAGAGAAAAGCCTTGTTTTTGTCTGTCAGCTAACGGCAAACTGCACGATGTCAATATCCTCGACGAATTGGTTCCGCAACCGGGGCCTTCTGCATCATGGATCGCGGCTATCTCGATTTCGGAAGGCTTTATCGACTGACGTATCCTGCTTTT